>CAZOPZ010000001.1:0-27817 GCA_964582035.1 uncultured Methanosarcinales archaeon
TTTCTCTTCCAGTACCAGTACAAGAGCGCGGCAATAACTAAAGCAGCGATGACTGGGATCAGCCAGACCGGCAGTTTAGCCGCTGCTTCAGGAGCTTCTTCAGCAGGAACTTCCGCTGCTGCTTCAGGAGCTTCTTCCGGAGCCGCGGGAGCTTCTTCGGCGGGAGCCTCCACTACTAGGGCTGCTGCTTTCTCGCCAATCACAAAGTAGCTGAAGCCCGGCGTGGTACCAGTGTAATGCACGTACGTGCCATCGTCTTCTCCCACTGCTGTTGACAATTCTGTCCATTTCCCATCAACATACCGGTAAAGCGCCACCACCTCTTTGGTTAGCTTTTTATCAGCAAGCCAAGACTTCTCGACTTTGAATTTGATGGTGGCTTCGCCTTTCAGCACATTCTGTACATTCTGTTGGGTGATGTCCAGCTTTCGGTACACATCACCAGCGGTGAAAGATGCCACGGAACTGGGCAGGCTGTCCACTTTTTTTACCTGCACCCAGGCACCATACGTGGTTTTCTCAACAGCGAAAGACACTTCTGTTACGCCAAGCACACCATTCTTTATGGGAACAATAGCCGCTTCCCCCGCATTAATAGAAGTCCAGACTTTCTTTTCGACCTGACCAGTTACTCCCGACGAAGAACCGCCACCAGACCCGCCAGACCCGCCTCCGCCACTGGAAGCTGCCGAAACTGTCCAGGTACCCGTGGCCGTGCCGACATTTCCTGCATAATCAATAGCTTCGCAGCCGGAGCTCGTTCCACTGCTGCCCGTGGCAGTTGTTGATTCGGAGCTCTGACCACCAGAGAACCGCGGGCCGGTCTGAATCAAAGAGCCACTAGTATCACTCCCGGTACAGGTACAAGTAACAGTTTGTCCGGACGTATAAGGCCCGCCGCAGCTGACGCTCACGCTAGGAGCCGTTCGGTCGATACGGAAAGTGAAGTTAACGGTCTTATTCCTATTACCCAGAGAATCATTGGTCAAAACAGTGATATGGTACAAGCCCTCTGGTAAGTTTGACAAGTTGTTTATATTCAAAGCATGGCCCTGACTAGGGGTAGAATTAATAGAGGCATTCCAATAGGTTTTGTTGCGGAATGCGGTGTACTCCGGAGTAATATTGCCACTGCTGTTCGAGATATTAAAAGCTACAAATACCACATAGGTCGTGGTATCATTGACCTCAACAGTAATGTTAGGGATGATAGTGTTAAGGCTCGTGCCAACCAAGTGATTACTAAAGTTTATTCCGGAAGTGGTATAATTCCCAAAACGGATACTCGTGACGTTCGGGGGAGTCTGATCGACTACAAAAGCAGTAAAATTGGCATTGCTTTTATTGTGATTATTCAGGGAATCGTTAGCATACACTACCACCTGATATATCCCATCACTAAACGTATTCAAAGGCACGTCCGCAAACCAGACCCAGTCCGTCCGGTTGGTGGTTACATTAAACTCCGTAGAGTTGCTCAGTGCTCTATCGATGGTACGAATGCCAAAAGTAACATTCGTAACGTAAGTGGTAGTATCATTGACGGTAGCATTAAGGCGGAGCACTCCTCCCCGGGTAAAGTTACTGGTGTACCCGCTAGCATTAGTAACATTGACCCGCAGGTAAGTTATGCTTGGCGGGGTGTTGTCAATAGTGATGTTGAATGCAAAAGAAGAGTTCTGAAGAATTGCCAGAGGGAAAGCGACACCGCCGGTTCCTGCTTCATAGGTGCTATTGCTTTCGTTATAAATAAAAACGGTGAGATTATAGCGTCCAGGAGCAAGGGTAGCAGTATTTAGGGAGCGGTTCCACCAACTTCGGTTGCTACAACCCCAACCAGGAGTACCATGTAATGAGCCATTGAAGCAACCCTCGCCAGTGACGTTGGTCATCGTAAAATTATCTGAGGAATCCGCAGATTGGAACATGATAGAAACATTGACAATATGCTGAAAGCTATAATTGCTGGTGTTTAAAACCAATGTGAGGTTATATGTCCCAGAAACATTTACTTGTGGACCAGTTGTAGAGGGATTAAGAAAAGAGGGACCAGAACCAAAACCAATTATCCCGAGATCAGGACCAACCTGCTGTGCTTGAGGAACGTGAGAAGCCCAAACCATGACCGCAAACAAAGAAACCAACAATAATACAAGGCTGAGAAGCCATTTTCTCGAAATTGGGAAATTCATCTGTCCATTCACCTCTTTTTGATAATTAATGCGAATGCCGAACTTTGTTCTAGAAGAAAGAATGTAGGGGTTTAAATACCTTTCTGATTGTTCCTGTTTGTCGAATAAGCGGACAAAACCTGATCGCGTTTAGTACCGCAGGAAATTTTAACAGCGTACCAAGCCATTAACGGGCGCCACATGCAACTTCCTCCACAAACAAAATAAGTATCGACAATTGAACAGCAAACCATGAAAGCCATCCTCTTAAACTCCGGAAGGGGCACGCGGATTGCGCACATAACCAAAGAGAAGCCCAAATGCCTTATCGATTTAGACGCAAATACGACCATCCTTAGCCAGCAAATCCACCATTTTCTCAAAGAGAACATTGGCCAATTCATTATCACGACGGGGCCTTTCGCGGAGAACGTGCAAAGATACGTTCAGAAAACTTTCCCGGGAGTTCCGGTTAATTACGTACACAATCCTGATTATATGACGACTAATTATCTCTATTCGCTCTACCTCGCCCGGGGATGTATTGATGATGATGTCCTCCTCATCCATGGCGACTTGATTTTTGACCCGGAAATCCTGCGGCGCCTGCTGCAAAATCCCCAGCCAAACTGCATCCCTATTGACACGTCTGTCCCGAACCCGGAAAATGGCTTCAACGGCAGGATAGAAGAGGGGCTTGTCGTTGAAATTGGGATAGGCCTCCCCGGCAAAAACAGCTTTTTTGTGCCGCCATTTTATAAATTCTCCAAAGCTGCTTTCCAAGCCTGGCTCGAAGAAATTGGAAAACTGATCATGCAAAAGCAATATATGGTCCACGCCGAGAATGCTTTGAACACGCTCACCAGGCAAATCCCCCTGGCCCCCACCACCATCAACGGCTTATTTTGTGCGGAAGTTGACACGCAATCGGATCTCGATCTCGTGCGGGAATACTGGCAGAAAAACCGCTGCGAGTAAATCCGGTAAACATGAAACAAAAATAAACATAAAACAAAAAAAATGGAAAAAGAATACGATTTCCGGTTAGCATATCGAGAAGAGCTGGAGCAGCCTAACAATAAGTACAAATGGCTGGACATTGACCGCTCTCTGCGCTGGTTATCCTTGTCTATTTCAAAACAAGTCATCAAGCATACTTCTCTCACGCCGAACACCATAACTA
Source organism: uncultured Methanosarcinales archaeon (assembly GCA_964582035.1). Lineage (GTDB taxonomy): Archaea > Nanobdellota > Nanobdellia > Woesearchaeales > GW2011-AR9 > JAUYQE01. Next base: position 3,355 of record CAZOPZ010000001.1, read on the forward strand.
TCCTGAGCTTTCTTGCCGCTTTAGCCGGGGGGTATTTTTTGCTCCAAGGGACATACACTGCGTTTGTGATTGGTGGCTTGCTATCCCTCCTGCGGCAGATTCTCGATCAGGTAGATGGCGAAGTGGCCCGCGTCAAAGAGCTCTCCACCCCTTTGGGAAAGTGGTTGGACGGAGTGACGGGATTTATCAGCATCGAAGTTTTAATCTTTTGTTTGGCACTGGGGATAAACACCTATGCCTCGCTCGTCTTTGGAATCCTCGCTGCCATGGCTTTCCCCCTGCAGTACCTTCTGGTGTTCTACTACAAGTTTGAGATAGTGAAAGAGGCAAAGCCCATACAAATCGGGTCGGGAAGCCGCTTTGAATTCCTGCGTAAAATGTATGGCTCAACGCTGTTCCATATCCTCCTGCTTGTCGGAGTCGTTATAAACAAGCCTTTGTGGGTACTCGCTTTCTTTGCGATAATCGGAAACCTGTACTGGATGGCCACCCTCCTGGTAGAGTTCAAAAACCTGCAACGCCAAGAGAAAAAGCCCCAGGCAATGGATTAACATGCTTTCACAAAGGATTATCTATCTTGTCCAAAGATTCCGGCCAGAGCTGGAAGGGACCTCAAAAGAAGTAGAAACATTATGGCATCATTTCCCCAGCATGGTCCATGACCTCCATGACCGGGAGATACGCTCGTTCAAAATTCGGCGGAACCTTCTCTCCTACCATTTTCTGTTCTACCCCCTTACTGCCTTTTTTCTCTACTTGAGCACTTTGGGAAAAACTGTTCATATCTACACGACGCTGCGGGATCGCCCCTACCTCCCGTTATTCCATAGAAGCCGAACCATCCTTACCTCGACAAATTACTTCACCGCGAAGCGGCTGCTCCCCTGGAAAAAATATCTGCAAAAAGTAAAGAAAATAGTCGTGGAAGCTGAGCTGCAGAGAACGATTTTGCTGCAGTTGGGCTTGCAGAAAAGGCAAATAGAGCTGGTCTACCCGCCGGTGGACTTAAAAAAATTCACCTATCGAAAAGCGACCGGCCCCTTCAAAATCCTGAATGCCAGCTGCCCGTCCCGCGTCAGCGACCTGGAGAGGAGGGGGATGAGCTTTCTTATGGACAGTGATCCTTTTCTTCAAGACTGTGCTATCACGGTCCTCTGGCGCGTCGGAGAATTCGAACGCTTCAGGCAGATGACAAAAGAAAGAACGTTCAAATCGCTGCGAGTTGAAAAGCGGGTGATAAAAGATATGAACGAAGCCTATGCCACGCATCATTGCACCATCATCCCGTACACGCGCTTTGACGAATTCCTTAAATTAGTTCCCAATTCTGCCATCGAAAGCCTTGCTGCCGGGAAACCCGTCCTCATTTCTTCAAAGACGGGAATCTCTGAATTAGTCGAAAGAGAACAGTGTGGAGTAGTTTTTGAGCCGACCAGAGAAAGCCTCCTGAGAGCCATAGCTCTTCTGCGGGATAATTATGCCCGATATCAGAAAAACTGCCGCCCCACGGCTGAGAAGTATTTTTCTCAAGAGATATTTATTAAGAAATATGAACAGATATATACGGAAGTGGCTGCACCAAAACAAAAAGTCAGAAGAATCGAATCGGCGAGATGGAGCAGTTCAGATGAATTATAAAAAAACTCCCCATTTTATCATGGGCGTGCTGGGCCTGTTCCATAAGCAAGGCTTCCGTTACCTTCTCTTTAAATGTGACCATATCTTTGCAGGGCAGAATAAGAACCTCGATATCCTCTTCGCCATAGAATATGAGTATCGCCAGGCTGCCCGGCTTCTCGAAGAAAAAGGATTTGCCTTGCGCCTTCCGGAAAAGACAGAGCGATATAAGTCTATGTACTGTTTCCTGCACCAGAACCAGCTATACTCTATCCATCTGCATCGGGAAATCGCCTGGCATGGGATGATAGCACTCGATAAAGAATTTGTTTTCCGGCGACACAGAAAAATAAACAGGCTCATCAGTGTTCCCAGCCCCGAAGATTCGCTGCTCATCCATGCTGGCCATGTATTCTTCGAGAATTATCGAGTTACTTCCCGAGAACAGGGATACTTCGCGATGCTCCGCTCGCCAGATTTGGATAGGAACTACCTACGGATGCAGCTAAAAAAGAATCATTGGGAAACAGGCTTTCGGACAGTCGTGCAGAATACCATCCCGTCACCACGAATGCTTATGGCATTATGGTCATTAAAATTGCTTATGGAGCCTGCAACAGCCCTCTACCTCTTTCGGAAAGGGATACGCATTCTTCTTCGCAAGATGGATCCCCGAAAGAAAGGATGCCTTCTCTCTTTCATCGGTGTGAATGGAAGCGGGAAGAGCACACTCAGCAGAAAAGTTTTGGAAGCGTACGCCCCCTGCACCCAGCACCTAGGCAAAAAACAGCATTATTATTACTATGGGTGGAATCCGCGCTTTTTTCTGACGCGAATCATGTCGCGCCTCTTGCAGAAGAACGATGCCTCTGTATTCAAGAGCACCGCTCTGCAGAAAAAAATACAAACGTTTGATCTCTTCCAAGAGCTCCTCTTCTTTTATCTTACTTTCGAATACTACTACCGCTACTGGGCAGATATTAGGCCAAAATTGCGCCGAGGCAGCGTAGTAGTAACGGACCGCTATTTTTATGATATCTACGGCCAATATCCCTACGCTGCGCAGAGCCGGCTGTTGCCGCTCCTGATGAAGATGTTCCCCCAGCCCGATGTGACCTTTTGCTTGACGGCACCCTTGTCACAGGTAATGCAACGAGCAAAAACTGATCGCAATGCCCGAGAAAGTATTGTCGAATTGGAGAGATCAGTATTACCGCCAGAGTACCTTGAGAGGCAGCAGAGGAACTATGAGAAGCTCGCGAAAATCGTGGCTCTCCATCACCTAAATACCGATGAAAATATCAGTCAGACCTGCCAGAAAATCTTGGACCAAACGTGGAGGCTTCTGGTATGATCGGTGAATTCAATGATTTCCTGAGCGACTGGTCAGGGCGCCGGCTGGATGGACAGCTTTTTGATCGCATCTTCAGCCTGGAAGGCATTCCGCTGAGCTGGTTTTACCGGCCAATCCTCTATAGCAGCCTTTTGCCGCGGCCTTTGCTGTCAACAGCAGAGATATTATACAAAAAAACAACGTTCCTGAGCCAGCATATTTTTCCTTCAGCTTTGGCTTTCTCTCTCGAAAAAATCACCAAACTGAAGCCCCATTTTTTCGCACAAAAAAGCTCGGGCTCGCCACAAGAGAAGATTCTGTTCCTTACGTTTGCCAACCATGTTTATTTTGCTCCGGAAGAAAACATCCCAAAACTGGAGAAAGTCATCGCGACTCTGCGTCGGGGGCCTTACGAGCCATTCTTACTGACGGTGGACCCCCTCTCTTCTTTCTCCCTCGGGAAGCTCCGGCAATGCTCACATGTCCCGTACCATTATCATACCCAGAAAATAGCGAAAGAAGCTGCAGAGTATGCGGCGAAACTTTCTGAGCGGTGGAAGAATATCCCAGAACAGGCCAAAGTGTCCTGGATGCAGTATAAAGATGATAACATCTGGAAGAGAGTAAAAGGGAATCTTGATCTCCTGTATTCCCGGCAGTTTGTGTTTATTATTGCGTACTATTACTTTGTCTTTAAAGAGATTCTCCTCCGCGAGAAGATTAAAGCCATCGTTCTTACCGGGCAGAACAACATTTTCGAGAAATGCATGATTGCAGCGGCAAAACAGCATAACCTCCCAGTTCTGGTCATACAACACGGAATCGGCATGGGCACGTTCAAGACGGTAGATGTGATCAACAATGAAATTTTTGCGGTCTGGGGTGGCTGTTTCAAGAAATCATTGCTGAAGCTGGGATTGAAAGAAAAGAATATTATAGTCACCGGCAACCTGGCTTTTGATGACCTGAAAGAGGGCCACCAGCAGCAGATGCCCCATACATACGTGCTGGTAACGACCGGATGTTATATTGAAGACCGGTTTCTGGAGAAAAATAACTATTTTCGTATCATACGGAAAGTCATCGGCGACTTAAATCAACTTGACAAAAGAATAATCATCAAGCTCCATCCCCGAGAAAAATATATCGAAGAGTATCGCAAGATCGTTGGAGATAATCCCAAGTTTACTATCATCAAAGATGTGGGGAGAGAAGAGTACAAACAGCTGTTGGGAGAAGCATCTATCATCATCACTTTCGGCTCTTCAATAGTATTGGAAGCCCTGGCGCTGGGAAAAAAGGCTATGATCATAGATCCTTTCAGCGCCGACAGCCCCCTTCCCCTGCTGTATCCCCATGTCGGCTCTACGCCCTGCCGGCGATGGGATGAAGAGCTCGTTCCTCCGTTTCGTGCTCTCCTCTCACATAAAGAGAAGCCAGCAGCCGATGAGATTAGCGCACTGTTGCACAGCTTAGACGGTCAAGCACATACTAGGGTGGTTAATGCCATTTATGGAATGGTTAAATGAGAGGGATTAAATGGATGCGCTCCAACTCCTCATCCAGAAGTATTATATATAGACGCGGGTAACCTCTAAAAAGTAATGAGCAAGATTGAAAAGTATAGAACCCTGCATTTGTTTTGGCCGGGAACTCCAGAGCCGCAGTTTACGGTTCTTGACGAAGTTAGTTTTGAAGGCATGGCCCCCAGAGAGTTCTATCTGCCCACGCCAGAACCCCAAAAAATTGCTAAACACTATGGAATAAGCCCGCCAGACTGGGTCGAAAAGATTGCCAATTTAAAAGATCAGAAAGCTTTAGAATCATCCTCCCCCTTAGAGATTTCAGTTAATTGGATTACTCCCCCCGACGTTATGGCATGCCGAGCAGGTAAAATAAAAATAGCGCCTTTGCAAGCGGTGGGCATAACCACAACTAAAGACAATAAACTCATGGTAGGATTACGGGGCGGAGAGTTAGTACCTGAAAAAATTGACGCTTATGCCAGAGGATTTTATGGGATGATCCCGGGAGGGACGACCACCTGGAACCAAACTGAAAATCCGGTAAAAGAGACGCTACGGCGGGAATTCGGCGAAGAAATTGGGCCATTTGATTGCGAAATCGGAAAACTCATTGGGATTGCAGAATCTACGGGCCGTCTTCCGGGAATAAATTTCTATGTACTTATCAAAACCGATGCCACGGGGGAGCAAATTCAAAAAGTAAACAGAAGAGCAAATGAAGAATATAGGGTTTTAAAAGAAAAAAAGGCCAAACCCGCAGAGATTGAAGCGGAGTTAAGAAAATTAAAATTGCCCGTAGACTGTTGGGAAAGCGACCCGATTCTTTCTATCCCTAATGACCAAAAATCAATAGAACAAGTTCTAGAAGCTTTAAGAGGGAGCTTTATAGGCCCAGCACTAGGTGCTTTGGACATTTATGCTAAAACACTAAAGCATATAAATTAAAAAGAGACACCAAAAAGCATAGTTAAGAGTATTGACAACCATCTGACCAAAAAATATGAAAACGACCAGCCTGCCAGCTCTTCGCGGTGAACAGGGAATGCCTACTTTTAGTGTCAGCGACGGGAAAAAAGGGAGAGTCTTATTATTGACCCCCAATCTGAAAGGAGTCAATAATAAAAATAGCGTGCATCGTATTCAGCCGCCCCTCGGTCCCATGATCGCTGCCAATGTCCTGCGCCAGCAGGGGCATGAAGTGTATTTCCATGATTGTGCTCTCGCCGATTTCAATAACCACAGAGAAATAGATGAAAAAACTATTATCATCGGGCAAGATGATGAGGCTATTGCGAAAGTGATTGCAGAGCATCAACCGGACCTTATTGGCATTATTCTCTAATCTCATGGACTCTGCACACACCATTGCCAGAATTTCCAAAGAAGTTCGCCCCGCTGCCACAGTAATCCTCGGGGGGAATCACATGGGCAACGCCGTGAAGGATTACCTATATGCCCGCACCCACCCTGATCCCAGATTTCCCGCCAGGCTTTATGATTTAGAAGACCCCCACATCGATTTTGCCATGCATGGAGAAGTTGATTTTGAATTCCCCAGATTTGTTGGAGCTTTCCTCAATGATGAGAACTTTTCACAAATCCCGGGGCTGGTTAGAAGAACAGAAAAAGGATCATTGGAGTATATTATCAACCCGGCTCCACGGGGGATTGAACCTTTGTCTTCTTTACCTCATCCTGCCCGGGATCTCGTTGATATGGAAAGATATTTTGCCATTGGGGCTTTCCATTCTGCAAAATCACGTTCAAAAAGAGTAGTGAATATCATGGCCTCGCGAGGCTGCCCGGAGAAATGTACTTTCTGCACTACTCCCGATACGTGGGGTTCAAAAGTCCGCTGGAGAGAGATTAATGACGTGATACAAGAGATAAAAGAAGCGCAAGAAAAATATCAAGTCGGAGAAATCCAATTTGAGGATGATACCCTTACCGCCCATCGGAAGAACCTTCTGGAATTATGCAAGGGGCTGGAAAAGATCGGCCTTCCATGGTGCACGCCGAACGGGACAAAAGTGAATTACCATTTAGCAGGCCAGTTGGACATGTACCAAGCGATGCATGATTCCGGGTGCTATCAGATCACCTTGGCGTGCGAGAGTGGGGTGCAGCGCGTCCTGGATAAAGTGGTCCAGAAGAATCTCCAGCTGGAACAGATCAAACCGAGCATTGAGAATGCTAAAAAAGCGGGCATGCTGGTGCATACGTTTTGGATCTTGGGATACCCGGGAGAAACATACGATGAGATCATGCAGACCGTAGAGTTTGCCAAAGAATCGGGAGCGGACAGCTTTAGTTTTTCTATTCTCAATCCCCTGCCCGGAACGCCCATTTACCGGCAAGTGGTCAAAGAGAATCTCTGGTGGCCTGATCGAAGCCTCGGGGATGTTCTGTATCGAAACTCTCTGGTAAAAGTAGATGGGTTCACCAGCCCGGAAGAGTTTGAAGCTTTTGTAACAACAGTCAATTTGGAATTAAATTCTTTGTTGCGGGAGCGCGACCCGGAACGGTTCAAATATAAGTATGGCCAGGACTCCAGCGAACGGATGCTGGTCAAACAGACTTAAGCATTATTGAACTCCGGTGTTGCATAATTGAACAGGCAGAAACTTGATGAACAGAAAGAGATCGAAAGGTAACGGAGCTACCGCAGAGACAACTCGTCATCCTGAACGTAAGGGACTCCCATCGTAAGGGCGATATATGCTTTCTGCAGTTCACGGCCAAGATATGCGGCATGATCCATCCTGCTCAGCAGCCCACGCTTAATGATGGTCTGATAAATTTCCAGCGGGGTATGCCCCCTGATGGTTAAAGCTACTTTATTCAGCGCGGGGCAATAGCCAACTTCTATCTCTTTTTTTTCGCGATTGATGCGGATAAGGAAATATCCTTTAGGGTCCATGACAAACTCGGCAGCATCATCATATGCTGCTGTTATTTGTTGGGCATCTTTATGCTTGATAGCAATCCCGACAATCTCTTCATTCGTGTCTGCATCGGTAAGCCGAATCGCATTGACCGGACAGCCCCTGGCCGCAGCAATAATTGGCTCTTGATCCGTGAATGACTTGGAGAGGACCATACGCCCCTCAGAAGCAACTGCCCCCCGCAACGAAGCTTTGTTCTCTTCTTGCCGGAACTCGAACTCCTTACTCGCTTTCACACAGTTCCCATTGCCGATACAACGATCCCGAAAATATTCGACTTTAATTCTTCGCTCCATTGTAGCCCTCGGAGAAGATGCAAATCAATAATTTATAAATGTTATGGGGTACTAAGTCCTGTCGTGAACTGCCGCGAGTTTTGCTACGCTCAACTCGAGGGGTTCGGCAGGTGCCGTGTACTAAAAAGCTCCTCTTTCAGAATGTTTAAAATTAGAGGGCACCGTTATTGGAAAAATGAAGCTGATTCCCTATGGAAAACCGAGCATTGGCCACGAAGACATCCTGGCCGTCCAGGAAGCCTTACGGTCAGGATGGCTGACGACCGGGCCGAAAGTGCAGGAATTCGAGCAGGCTTTTGCCCGATATGTGGGGAGCACGTATGCCATTGCCGTAAGTTCAGGAACTGCCGCATTAGAACTGGCTTTGGCCTGCCTGGATATCGTCGCAGGGGAAGTTATTACTACGCCATTTACTTTTGTCGCTACTGCTAACGCCATCCTTTACAATAATTTAAAGCCCGTCTTTGTTGATATTGACCCCGAAACGTTAAACATCGACCCAAAAAAAATAGAAAAAGCTATTACTAAAGACACCAAAGCAATAATTTATGTGGATTATGCGGGGCAGCCTTGTGACATCGATGCTATACGGCAGATTGCGAAGAGAAATAGCCTTTTTTTAGTCGAAGATGCAGCCCACGCCCTGGGGGCAAAATATGGCAGCACTAGGGTAGGAGCTATTGCGGATCTTACTACATTCAGTTTTCATCCCGTGAAGAACATGACTACCGGAGAAGGCGGCATGATTACGACGAACCAGGAAAAGCTGTATCGGAAACTGCTCTTGCTCCGAAACCATGGCCTGGATAAAGATGATAAAAAATTTGGGGGAACTTGGTCATACGACATGAAACTTCTGGGGAGAAACTATCGCCTTTCTGATATGCAATGCGCTCTGGGCCTGACACAATTGCAGAAGATTGAACAGCTCAACCAAAAGCGAGCAGCAGTGGTGCATCAATATCGAGAAGCTTTTTCCACTGTCCCCGAGATTAGCGTTCTTACCGTTCAAGAAAAAGCGACGCCGGCTTGGCACCTCTTTGTAATTCTCCTGAGAGGAGTAGAAAGGAATGCCCTTTTTGAAGAACTCGGACACCGGGGGATAAAAGCCAATGTTCATTATATCCCCATCTATCACTTTGATTATTACCAAAAGCGGGGATTTTGCCCTAAAGATTTTCCTATCACTGAAAAAGCTTTTAAGAACATTCTTACACTACCTTTATATGCGGACATTTCTGGCGAAGAAGTAGCACAGGTTATTGGAGCAGTAAAAGAATCCATCAAAAAACTGACCAAAAACTAACCGGCAGAAAACGATGAAAATTGGGGTTATAGGCTGCGGTTCGATCGGAAAACGGCACATCCAGAACATACAGAAGCTATTAGGCGAAAGGAAAGACGGCAGCGAGCTCATTGCTTTTGATGTCAGTGAAGAAGTGTTAACGAGCGTAAGAGAAAAATATAAAGTGCGGACGTGTTCTGAGCTGAACAAAGTTCTTCAGGAAGTGGAAGGAGTTTTCATCTGTACCCCCAATCATCTCCATGCTTCGCAGGCCTTGCAGGCCGTTAAAAATAATTGTCATGTTTTCATAGAAAAGCCGCTGGCCCACACCCAGGAAAACGTGGATGAGTTGTTATCTTTAGCTAAAGAAAAAGAGCGCATCGTGACCGTCGGCTATATGCTCCGGTTTTACGAGCCGCTGAAAATAATAAAAGAGCTCTTAGGCAAAAACGCCATTGGAAAAGTCTACGGTGGGCATATCGAATGTGGCCAGTATTTGCCCAGCTGGCGGCCAACGGTAGACTACCGTAAAAACTACGGAGCGATCAAATCTCAGGGGGGAGGGGTGATCCTGGACATCATCCATGAGATAAATTACCTGAGATGGCTGTTCGGGCCCATAACTGAAGTGTTTTGCATGGCAGGAACCCTGAGCAACTTAGAGATCAATACGGAAGATTTTGCAAAAATCCTCCTTAAAAATAGCTCCGGAGCGCTTATCAGCCTGCACTTGGATTACCTGCAGCAGACATATAGCCGAAATTGTAAGATTATCGGTGAAAAAGGCACTATCACTTGGGACTTCCTGGGCCACCAGGTACGATGGTATCATGCCGATAAAAAAAAGTGGGAGACTCTCTTTGCGCAGGAAAATTTAGACATCAATGAGGCATATCTTGAAGAAGAAAAACAGTTTCTAGACGGCGTAGCAGGAGGAAAAAAACCCGTTGTCAGTGGCGAGGAAGCAAAAGAAGATCTGCAAATTGCGCTAGCGGCGCTACAATCTGCGGCAAAAAAAGAGCCGGTCTATTTGGGGGGCAGTATGCAGAGATGATCCTCCGAGGGAATCGCATCTACTTCCGTGAACTAAACAGCAATGATGCTACGGAAGAGTATTGCTCTTGGCTGCGTGACCCTGAAGTGAATACATTTCTTGCCAGCAATCCCTGCAGCCGCGAGGAGCTCCAGCAGTACATCGAGCAGAAACAAAAAGATAAGAACTGCATTTTCTGGGGAATTTTTTTAAACGAGTCAGACACACATATCGGAAATCTAAAACTAGAGCCCGTAAACTTCGAAGAAAAGAAAGCGGTGATAGGCATCCTCATTGGAAAAAAAGAATGTTGGAATAAAGGCTTTGGCACTGAAGCGATCACCCTCGCTGTTGATTACTGTTTCAAGGAACTCGGGCTCGAAGAGATTGCTCTCGGCGTGGTGAAAGAACATCTCGCTGCAATTAAAGCGTACGAAAAGGCGGGGTTTGCCAAACAGAAAATAAACGAAAAGGCAATAACCATCAGAGGACAGTGGCATGACCAGCTGATCATGGTCAAAAAGAAAGAAGATGGGGAAGGTATCCTGAAAATAGGGGAGGGAAAGTTATGGCAGAAATAGAGGCGAAAGCCATGCCAGGCAACAAAACCGAAATTATCGCGGAAATCGCTCAGGGATATGAAGGGAATCAAAAGCTGGGCCAGCTGCTGGCATTAGGCGCTATCAAAGCCCAAGCAGATGCCCTGAAATTTCAGATTGTCTATGCTGACGAGCTGGCCACCCCGGACTATCATTATTATGCACTCTTCAAATCTTTGGAAATGCCCCCAGAGGTATGGAAAGAACTTGTCAGCACCGTTCACCGGGCAGGAAAAAAAATGTATTTTGACATCTATGGGGAAAAAAGCCTGCAGTTGGCAAAAGAGCTGGGCGCAGATGGCATAAAAATATCGACGACCGAGTTTTATAACACCGAGCTGGTCCGCAAAGCGCTGCGCATGGAGTTCTCAAAAATATTTATTTCTATTGGGGGGATCCCCATAAAAGACATTCATGAGCTCATAGCGCGGGAATCCCTTAAGCCGGAAAGCCGCCTTTGCTTTCTCTTTGGCTTTCAGGCCGAGCCAACACCGCTCGAGAACAATAACCTGCTGCGCATCGCTGCGCTTAAAAAAGAATTTCCTGGTTTCGCTTTCGGGTTCATGGACCATTCGCTAGGAACATCTGAAGACGCGTTCTATCTGCCGGTGCTGGCACTCGCAACTGGGATTTCCTGCATCGAAAAGCATATCAGCCTCGACCCATTACTGGAAGTGGAAGATTATATCTCAGCTCTCACTCCCGAAAGGTTCAGGGAGTTCGTACAAAAGATAAGGAAATACGAGATGGCGTTGGGCACTCCCCGCCTGGAGCTTACTCCTCTGGAAGAAGAATACCGGAAAAAAGCAGTAAAAGTGGTCGTCGCCCGAGAGGATCTCCCGGCAGGAACGCTCCTCATGCGAGAGCATCTGGAATTGAAACGGGTCTCCGCGGCATTTAAAGATGCCAAAACCTGTAATCGCCTGGATGCAGTCATCGGAAAGACTCTCAAAAGAAAAATCCTGAAAAATACGCCCATCATCGAAGAGATCGTATGAGAAAGCTTGTTGCAGCCCTGGCATGCCGGAACGAGGGATCGCGCTTATTTGGAAAGCCCTTGCAGAGGCTGGATATCGCCGAAGGCATCACTATCCTGGACCAGCTCATTGCTTCTTTGAAAAAAATATCCTGTATCCAGGAAATTGTTCTCGGCATTGCCCAAAGCCCCGTAAATAGTATCTTTGTTCACTCCGCACAAAAACATAATGCGGGTTATATCTTTGGTAATGAGGAAGACGTTTTACGGAGATTACTTCAATGCGGGGAAAAAGCCCAGGCGACGGACATTTTCCGGATGACCACGGAATCTCCTTTTGTGTATTTTGAAGCAATAGAAAAAGCGTGGCATCGCCATCTCCAAGAAAAAAATGACGCCACGTTTGCCGATCACGTCCCCGATAGCTCGAACTTTGAGATTATTACTCTAGCAGCATTAAAAAAGTCTCATGAAGAGGGAGAAAACCGCCACCGCTCCGAACTCTGCTCGCTCTATATCCGTGAAAATCGACAGAAGTTTAAAGTGAGTGTGGTCGATGTGCCGGATTCCCTAAAACGGAAGGACATACGGTTAACGGTTGATTATCCGGAAGACTTGATTCTCTGCCGTGCAGTCTACCAGCACTTCAAAGAGAAAATGCCTTTGATACCGCTGCGGGACATAGTGGCTTTCCTGGATTCCCGGCCCGATCTACTGCAGCTTATCGCTCCATTCTGTGAAGAAGGCTATTCCACAATGTATAAATAAAGCAGAAAAGCCAAAAAAAGAGGAAAAATGGGCACAAAAGGGATGGGAGAAAAGTCAAATAGTCTCTGGAAAAGGGGGGAACAGCTTATTCCCTGCGGCACGCAGACGGCCAGCAAAGGACCGGACCAATTTGTAAAAGGAGTATACCCCATCTACCTCCAGGCGGGAAAAGGGTCGCATGTCTTCGATGTTGATGGGAATGAATATATAGACTACCCGTGCTCACTAGGCGCTATTCTTCTGGGGCATGGTTACCCTTCCGTCGTTAAAGCCATCGCCAAACAGGCGCAGGAAGGCATCATTTTTTCTCTGCTGCACCCGCTAGAGGTAGAGCTTGCAGAAGCCCTTACAAAAATAATCCCTTGTGCAGAACAGGTGCGTTTTATGAAAAATGGCTCCGATGCCACGAGCGGCGCTATCCGCATAGCCAGAGCCTACACAAAAAAAGAGAAAATAGCGACGTGTGGTTATCATGGCTGGCAGGACTGGTTTGTTATTAGCACCGAAAAGAACAAAGGGGTCCCGGCCGTCCTGAAAGACTATATTTACAAGTTTAAATACAACGATCTTGAATCGCTTAAAAAAATATTTGCGGAGAATAAAGGAGAAATCGCTGCTGTTATTATGGAGCCGGTCATCACTGAAGAGCCGAGAAATAACTTTTTGGAAGAAGTGCAAAAGCTGGCACAACAGAATGGGGCTCTCCTGATCTTCGATGAAATGGTCACCGGCTTTCGCTTTGGGGCTGGTGGAGCACAGGGATACTTCGGAGTCACTCCCGATCTGGCTTGCTTTGGGAAGAGCGTAGCAAATGGGATGCCCCTCTCAATTCTTGTAGGAAGAAAAAAGGTTATGGAAGAATGCAAGAACATTTTCCTCTCCATGACTTTTGGAGGAGAAGCTGTATCCCTCGCCGCGGCGGTAGCCACCCTACAAGAGATGAAAGAAAAAAACGTCGTTCAGCATATTTGGGAAATGGGGAAGAGATTTAAGGGAGGATATAACCAGATCGCCAAAGAAATCGGAGTAGAAACCGAAAGCCTTGGCTATCCGCCACGGCAGAACCTTGTTTTCCGGGAGATGGGAGGATATTCCCCCATTGAGATAAAAAGCATCTTCTTACAAGAAACGATCAAGCGGGGAATATTGCTGGGGAATGTTGTTTTTTTTAATTACGCGCACACGCCGAAAGATATTGAAGAAACGTTAGGCGCGTGCAAAGAAACGCTTCAGATAATAAAAAATGGCATGGCTAACCGGAATCTCAGAGAGCTATTAGAAGGCGAACTGGCAGGAGAAGTTTTTAGAAAGAAAGCTGAATAAAAAACAAAAAATGGTGAGAGTGCTGGTCACGGGCGGATCGGGATTTATCGGTGAAGCTATTGTTACTGCCCTCACGAAAAAAGGGCATGAAATAGTTATTTTTGACTTGTGCAACACGAATATAAAGCATGCTACTTTCCACCGGGGCTCAGTCCTGGATCCCGAAGCCATCTCTAAAGCGATGAGCGGCTGTGACTATGTTATCCACATGGCCGCAGTTCTGGGGGTCTCCAAGTCCACGTATGAGCCGGTAGAATGCCTCGATGTGAACATCATCGGGACCAGAAATGTGTTACGCTGCTGCGTAATCCATCGGATTAAAAAAATACTCCTGACTTCTTCATCGGAAGTATATGGTGAGCCAGCAAAGAATCCCATAACGGAAAACACGGTCCTGCAGCCAAAATCAGAATATGGCGTAAGCAAGTGGGTCGGTGAAGAGTATCTCAAAGCGTACAAAAGACAGCATGGGCTGGAGTACACCATTGTCCGCTATTTCAATGTCTATGGAGAACGCCAGCGCCATTCCTGGGTCATGTCCAAGTTTGTGAATAATGCGGTTCTCGGAAAACCCCTTAAGGTCTTTGGGGATGGCAGCCAGGTGTGGGCTTTCTGCCATGTTCAGGACGCAGCAGAAGGGACCGTGGCTGCCCTTTTAAGCGAAGCGGCTAATGGTGAGATACTGAACATCGGTAATTGCCAAGAGCCCCTCTCTATGAAAGAGTTGGCCGAAAGGGTGATACGTGCCGCAGGAAAAAGCGAGCCCCCCCTGTTTATCCCTTTAGAGCACTCCGATAGAACCAAAGAAAGGGAGATTTTCCAGCGCATACCGGCAACGGAAAAAGCAAAGCAGTTGTTAGGATTTGAAGCAAAAATACATTTGGATGAAGGAATACGTTCCGTCATCACCTACCGAAGAGAAAACTTAGGGGAAACAAAAGCAGAAGTGGAACAGGCAGAGCGGTATGAACAGCTTGTTTGCCAAAACAAATGATGCCCTACAAAGTTTGTGTTGCAGGACTGGGCTATGTGGGGTTGCCCTTGGCAGTATTAGCCGTTAGTAAAGGGAACACGGTCGCGGGGTTTGATATTGACCAAGAGAAAATAAAAAAACTGCAGGGTGGGGAGTGCCCTTTCGCTGACAAAGACTTTAACTCTCTCTTAAAGAGATGGTATGAGAAAATTACATTTGGTGTCCGAGAAGACGTCTTAAAAGGAGCTGAAGTCATCATTATCTGCGTGCCCACGCCCGTTGATAAAAATAATAAGCCGGATCTCACCGCGTTAAAAGCGGTGTCTGCCACTATAGCCAAAAACCTAGAGAAAGGCCAATTGATTGTTGTTGAGTCCACTATTTTTCCGGGAACCATGGAAGAGATTGTCTTGCCCATCCTGGAAGAGAGGGGTTTTGTCGTCGGGAGAGACTTTTATTTGGCACATTGCCCAGAGAGAATAGACCCGGGAAACAAAACCTATACCCTACCCATCATCCCCAGAATCGTAGGGGGGATTACTGGGGCGTGCACAGAAAAGGCGCTGGCTTTCTACTCTTCACTCCTGGAAGCTCCGATCACTAAGCTAAGCTCGATAAAAGCGGTAGAAACAACCAAGATTGTAGAGAATACGTTCAGAGACGTGAATATCGCTTTAGTGAATGAGCTGGCCAGGTCCTTCGACGTGATGGGCATAGATATAATGGAAGTCATACGGGGAGCTTCGACCAAGCCCTTCGCTTTCATGCCCCACTATCCGGGCTGCGGGGTGGGGGGGCATTGCATTCCCGTTGACCCTTATTATCTCATTGAGCGGTCTCGGCAGAGCGGCTTTGAACATAAGTTTCTGTCTTTAGCAAGGATCATCAATAGGGAGATGCCCCACTACACCGTACAAAGAGCTATCGAAGGCTTAAAAACAGCAGGGATTCGGCTCAAAGATGCAAAAATTGCCGTGCTCGGTCTAGCCTACAAGCAAGGCGTAAGTGATACAAGAGAAAGCCCCGTCTTCGACATCATCAAAGAGCTGGAGAAGCTGGAGTTAGCATTTACTGTATATGACCCATATGTCTTAGAAAAATCTGATGTGACTCATTTGCTAGGCACTCTTGTTGGAAAAAACTGCATCATCTTAGCCACCAGCCACCCGGAGTTTAAAGAGCTGACACCGGAACTGCTTAAGAAGCAGCAGATTAAAGTGGCTATAGATGGAAGGAATTTTCTTGATAAAGCGGGAATAGAAAAAGAGGGGATCATTTATAAGGGAATTGGGAGATAGTTGCCCTGCAAAAAGCCTTGCTTAAGCGGTTCCGACAATAAAAGAGCGATGGCGTGTGGGGCAGGAATAACCAATGAACACCATCAAAATAGGAGAGAAACTGGTTGGCGAAAACCAGCCATGTTTCATCGTTGCAGAAGCAGGGGTGAACCATAATGGCAGTTTGGAATTGGCGAAAAAGCTGGTTGATGTTGCTGCTGAGGCCGGTGCTGATGCCGTGAAGTTTCAATTGCTCACTGCCAAAGGGCTCTATGTCCAAGATGCCGGGAAATTCATCACAGAATGGGGTAAAGAAGTCGATATCTTTGATGTCTGGAAGAAAACAGAAGTGCCGGATGCCTGGATACCTGAGCTTGTAGCGCACTGCCAGGCAAAAAAAATAATCTTCTTTTCGAGTGTTTTTGAGGAACGGGCGGTCGACGTTCTCAACCCGTACGTTAACGCTTTTAAGATCGGCTCCTCAGAGACAACGCACACCCCTCTCTTAAAGAAAGTTGCCCGTACGGGAAAATCAGTGGTCTTTGCCATCGGGGGAGCAGAGATACATGAAGTGGAAGAAGCCGTCTCGGCAATCCGGAAAGAGAGCAACAACAACATTGCCATCATGCATTGTGTGGCAAAATATCCCACTCCTTTGGAGTTGGCGAATGTGCAAGCCGTAGCTGTTCTTAAGCAAATGTTCCCGGCAGTGGTTGTTGGTTACTCGGACCACAGTTTAGACCCCACCCAGATTCCCATGGCAGCAATAGTCAAAGGGGCAAAAATATTTGAAAAGCATTTCACCCTCAGCCGAGGCCTGGAAGGCATCGACCACCAGATGTCCCTCGAGCCGCAGGAATTAAAACAAATGGTGCAGGCCATCCGCTGGGCTGAAGAGAAAGTGAACGAGGGTAAAATTCAGGAAATTTCTATCAATCCGGCAGTTTGGGGAGATGGAGCCATAAAACTGACTGAAGAGCAAAAAAGCCTGTTACAATTTGTTCGCAGAAATATTTTTGCGATAAAAGAAATCCCGCAAGGAGAGCCATTCAATGAAAAAAATATTGCGGTCTTGCGGCCCGGCAATCGCAAGAGCGAAGAGGGCTTGCACCCCAGAGATTATTTCAAGCTGCTCCAGGGGAGAGCAAGCCGGAATATTCAGGCATTAGAGATGATTCGTGAGACTGATCTGGAGCTATGATCTCAATCATAATGAGGGCGTACAATAATGAACAATTTCTTAATAGATCCATAGAAAGTGCTCTCAGCCAAACGTTTGCGAATTATGAGCTTCTAGTCGTTAATGATGGGAGTACGGATAAGACCAAAGAAATGCTTGAGGCCTTCCGACATCCAAAGATAAGGATACTCCATCAAAAAAATCAGGGCATGATAGCTGCAGGCTATGCCGGATTAAGAGCTGCAAAAGGAGATTTTGTCATTTTTCTGGATGCTGACGACCTCTTTAAAGCTGAAACCCTCACAGAGCTCTTTCAAGCAGTACATCAGGATATAATTAGTGCTTTTGCGTATGGGGATTACGAAGAGATCGATTTGCGCAATAATCAGAAAAAAATCGTTTCCTGCAGCAATATCCTCAACGCCCTCGCATGTGGGGTTTTATTTAAGAAATCCGCGTTACTCGACGTGGGATTCTGGGATGCCTCTTTTATTTTTCCCGAGCATGACTTGATACTGAGACTGAGCAAAAAGTATAGCGGAGTTCATATCGCTAAGCCATTGTATGTGTATAATCGCCATGCCGGCTCATTTACCGCCGATCAAGAAAAAATTACCCAAGGCCTGCAGCAACTTGCTGACAAGTATGGCCCATTGGAGTTTAAGAGGTATTAGGATGAACAAAACAATACGACTGAGACCTGCCGCTCCGGAAGACTGCTGGGACCTGTTTGCATGGAGAAATGATCCTGTATCTATCCTGGTTTCTCCAACGGGCAAGGTGGAGAAAGAAACCCACCGCAGATGGTTTAACGAGAAGCTTCTTAGCGAGAACACAAAGATTTTCATCATCACGAATGAGCAGCAGGACAAAATAGGTATGCTTCGCTTTGATAAGTCCGGTGAAGAAAGTGAAATCAGCATAAACCTTAACCCAAGATTTCGAGGCCAAGGGTACGGAGAACAGAGCTTGCGAGAAGGCCTACGAGCCTATTTCTCAAATATCCCCGTCGAAAAGGTGTGGGCAAGAATCATGCCTACCAATAAAGCATCGGTAAAAGTGTTTAAGCTAGTGGGCTTTCAGCAAGACGAGACATACAAAGATACAAATGGAATGGAAAGATACTGGCTGGCCAGAGAGGAGTATGCAGAAAGGCACTAGCCCGAGCCTTGCCGCCGAACCGGTATCCCCGCCTTCTTCATTTCTTCTTTCACCATATCGGGGGTAATCGCGGTATAAAAGAAGATGCTTCCGGCAGAAACTGCTGCTGCATGCCCTTCTTTTACGCCGGCTATAAAATCTTCCACTTTGCCCACGCCGCCGGCAGCGATGACCGGTATCCGCACCGCATCAGAAATGCTGCGGATGAGCTTCAGGTCGTAGCCTCGTCTTGTGCCTTCATGCTGGATCGCATTTATCAAAATCTCGCCCGCACCAAGACGCTCTGCCTCTTTCGCCCAAGCCATGGGATCCAGGCCAGTCTGCCTAATCCCGCTCTGCGTATACACTTCATAGGATCCGTCTTCTTTTTCAAAGGCATCTATAGAAACAATGATGCACTGGCTCCCGAACTTTTCTGCGCCGGCTGTAATTAAAAGAGGATTCTCTACGGCTGCGGTGTTAATCACCACTTTTTCAGCGCCATTTTTGATAATCTCTGTCATCTGCTGGACAGAAGTTATCCCCCCCCCATATGCGAAAGGCATATACAGCTCCTCAGCAATGCACCGAATCAAGCCCGGGTCAATCTCGTCCTCCTCGACGGTTCTTCCAATATCCAGGATAATTAATTCATCGGAACAACGAGCTTCGAATACCCGAGCCACGGTTACCGGGTTGGCAATAGTTCTGGTTTCCTTAAAACAAATGCGCTTTTTCAATAATCCGTCTTGAACCAGCAACACCGGAATCACTCTGACTTTTAGCATTTCTGTTCACCAACAATCCTGGCAAAATTCGCCAATACCTTTAGGCCGGACGCCTGGCTTTTCTCCGGATGAAATTGCGTGGCAAAAATGTTGCCCCATTGTACGGCCGCCACAAATTCACCGCCATAATCACAGGTGGCAGCAACAATTTCCGGGGAATTGCAGGCCGCATGGAAACTATGCACAAAATAGAAGTCCGGATTTTCCGGCAAACCTGCCAGTAATGCAGAGTTATTCTTGATAGTAATATCATCCCAACCAACATGAGGAACGGGGAGAGGTTTATTTTTTGGCTGCAGTCTCTGGATGGATAAAGGCAATAAGCCCAATCCCCGATGGTAGCCTCGCTCATAGCTCTCTTCTCCAAAAAGCTGCATCCCCAAACAGATCCCCAGAATGGGCTTTTTTTTATGAAGCACTTGTTCACGGATGCTCTCGATTAAGTGTAGGGCTTGGAGGTTGGCGATGGCATCGCCAAAAGCTCCCACGCCGGGAAGAATGATGGCTTTAGCGCTCTCTAAATCCTCTTTTTTAGAAGAAATTGCCACTCCGACTCCCAACCGTTCAAAAGCCTTCTGGACATTCCTTAAATTCCCCAGATTGCAGTCAATGATGCAGAACATCTTAAGGATTGCGCCGCAACTCGATGATTTTTTTTCGCAGCACTAAGCTGCCATCGGCATCACGCCAGAATTTGCCTTCGGCAAATTCAAACAGGGCCTTGTTCGTAAAACCGTCACAGATGGCATCAAATTCCTCATGAGTAATATGGAAATGCTGGCAAAACTTCTTAATAACTGCCAACGGATATCTTCCATCATATCTTTCAACTAAGCGAAGCCCTTCTTCTCGCGTTATGAGCCCGTTTCTAATGTCCCGGCAGGCATCATCCGTGGCTCGGCAAAAGCCATATTTCGGGAATTTTAAATAATCATGAATCGTCATGGAAGAGCAGTCGATGGCCTGGAAATCACAATAGGTTGTCTCTACTCTACTGTTCTTTCTTTTCCAGCCACACTCTTCTTCAACTATCTTGAGCTGGCGGGGAAGATCCCATTTAAAATACTGTCCCAGCCAGATGCTCTTTACTCCTACCTGCTCAATCTCTTCCCGGGACGGGTAGATGTACATCTGTAAGTCGCTGAGGGTAATGCCCAGCTTTTCACTCACCATATCTTCAGGGCGATTGCCGATCAGCCCGCCATAATCAAAAAGCCACCCCTGGTCAAGTATCCTCTTGTTACGGGCATCGGTCGGGCCGCCATATTCCATCTGGGGGCACTCGCCCCACACGATTAAAGGGATGTTAAATTTTACCGCAAAATGGAACGGGACAGTAAAAATGCCTAAGTGATTAGCCCACTCATTGTCACCAACCCGCCGCAGCCCTTCCAGCACCATTTTCTCGTAGACAAGGGGATTCTGCCGGAAATGGACCAAGTCCACGCCAAGCCGGCGCAAATTCTCTAAGTTTCTCCTTCCGATTTTTGTCGGTAACGTCGGCTCAAAGCAAACGCATAAAGGCCGCATTCCATAGACTCTCGTCAAGAAATAAACCTGGTACGTGCTGTCTTTTCCCCCGCTTACGGGGATGATGCAATCATATCGGGAAGGATCTTTCTGCTTATATCTGGCTACAATCTCGGCCTCAAACTCTTTTTTTCTCTGTTCCCAGTCGATAGGATCAGCATGAGTCCCATGCTTCTTCTCATAGGTGCGGCAAGGATCACACACGCCTTCTTCATCAAAAGTTAAATCGGGCTTCGTGTCCGGCATGACGCATTTTTTGCAGTATTTCACGGCAAACTCCAGAAATCTTTCTCTTTTAAAGGTTATCATATTATAATCTAGATAGTTTATTAACCTAAAATAAGGGATACAGAGGTAAATTACCCGTACAAAGCTCCAAGAGTTTTAGGATGGCAAGAGCTGGTGATAGGCTATGACAGAAAAAAAAATGCCAAAAATATTTTTATTCGCGCTGGATGGCGCTACCTGGGAAGTCATTAATCCCTTGCTCAAGAGAGGAGAACTCCCAACACTACAGCACTTAATTGAAAAAGGAAGTAAAGCCTCTTTACGAAGCATTCCTGGCTACAAGTCACCATCACTCTGGACATCTATTGCTACGGGGAAGCTGCCAGAAGAAACAGGAATACCCTATTTTTCAAATTTATTCTTAGAAGTCCCTTTAATAAACATAAGATGCAACATCACCAACAATTTTTTTATAAAGTGGCCTTACCTGCTGGGAAAGAAATTCTCTAAAGACCCCAAGAAACCGACCCGGTTCGGAACCCTAACCAAACAAACATATATCTATACCCAAGAAAAACTTGGCCAACTCCTGAAAAAGCTGCATTTGGGGGGGAATTACCTCATCACCAGCACGTTTCGCAAAGAGAAAGCCTTTTGGGAGATATTTGATGAAGCAGGAAAGAGTTGTGGCATTGTCGGATGGTTAGCTACTTGGCCGCCGGACAAGATCAAAGGGTGCATGGTCTGCCCCAATGCGTGCTCACTGTTCATGAAAACGCTGACTTCCGAGAATAGAAAAGAAAAAAAAGGAACTGAGCCACTAACCTATCCAGACTATGTAATTGAAGAGTTGGAAAGTTTCGACTGCTTTGACACCATTTCACTAGAGAGGCTGGATGCCATCTTTCATTTCAACCATTTAAGTGAACAGGAACGAAAAGACCTCTGCAGCAACGATTATGACCAAACTAACTCATTAAAATTTTCCCGGCACCTGATGCACACGGACGATTTTTTTCTCAAAGCAGCGGAACAAGTTGCACATAAATTTAACCCCGATATTTTAGCAGTCTACCTCCCAGGCATAGACGGGTTCCAACACTTATTCTGGAGATATCACCAGCCGGACCAGTTCCCTTTTTATCCTCCGAAAAATGAAGAGCTACAGAAATATGGCAAAGTCATTAACAACTACTACAAGCACCTTGACGCGCGCCTTGGTGCACTGCTGCAAAACGAAAAAGATGCGGTGGTCATAGTTGCGTCAGATCACGGCATTGCAGCTATTCCCGAGAAAGATTTTAACCCAAAAAGCCTCCGTTCTGGGCAGCACGACAACTCCCCGGACGGCATCTTTATCATCAAAGGGCCGATGATCAAAGAGGGGGGGACCATAAAAGAAGCGCACCTGTTAGACCTCATGCCGACGTTACTGTACCTTTCGGGATTGCCGGTAGATGGGAGAATGCCTGGAAGAGTCTTAACAGAAGCGATAACAGAAGAGTTTTTAAGGGAGAACCATCTGCAAAAAAAGCGGTACGAACAAAGAAAGGTCTCAGAAACTTTTTACCGGCCGGAAGAAGAACAAAGCGAGAGAGAAGTCTTAAAAAAACTGGGCTACCTCAAAAATTAAGATAATTAAGAGAGTAAACATGAATCATACACTAAAAAGATTGCAAGAATTCCTGCACCGAAAAGATAAGCAGAGATATAATGTGATCCTCATCACTCTGGATGCTTTACGGGTGGATAAAATTTTTTTATGCCCAGAATTTTCCCAGCTCACTACACAAGGGATTTTCATGAGCAATATGATTACTTCGGCACCATACACTCTGGCTGCCATGCACAGCATTTTCTCGGGGTTGTACCCTGCAACAAACGGAGTAAATGCTTATTATAACATGTTCAAGTTTCGCAAAGACCGCTGTAAAACGATGACTGAATACTTCCAGGAAGCGGGGTATTATACGGTAGCAGATGTAGTGAATAAAAATATCATCCCTTCGCAGGGTTTTGAAAAAGTCTCTGTTCATGATAATGACAAAGGCAACTTGCTGAAAAGGCAGAGCGAGATCATTAGCGAGGCTGCTAAAAAGAAAAATTTTTTTGTCTATTTCCAATACAGCCATATCCATAACCAGCTCGTCGATAATGTAGCGAAGAATTTTGATGATTTCAGTGAAGAATATTTCAACAATCCCCAGCGCAATAGAGAAAGGTATGGCCAATATGTAAAAGAAAGCAATTACTATGTTAAGCATATTATGGCTCATATGCAGTCTCTGGGATTGCTGGAGAATACCATAATCATCTTCCACGCAGATCACGGGAGCAGTGTTGGTGAAAAAAGAGGAGAGAAAATGTACGGCTCTTTCACATATGATTACACAATAAAGACTTTCTGCCTTATCCTTACTCCCCAGAGGAAAACTGCACAAATCGCCCAACAAACACGCTGTATTGATATCATGCCCACCATCCTGGAGCTTACCGGCCTGAAACCGGATGAGGCTTTCGAGCCTCTGCAAGGAAAGTCGCTCCTCCCTCTGGCTGATGCCCAAGAGAAAGAAGAGCGTTTGGCTTTCTGCGAAACCGGGGGCCTTTATGGGCCATGGCCTTCGCCAGGAGCTCATAATGTTTTTTGTGTGCGCAGGGGCAATAAGAAGATTATTTTTAAGAAAGCCACGCAAGAATGGGAGTTTTACGACCTCAATACTGACCCCCTGGAAACAAAAAACCTTATTCGAGAAAGTCTTCCGGAGATCGGGGAGTATAAAGCCCTGCTCATGAGAGAAATGGAAAGTAAAAAGATAGACTGGAAAGCAAGTTATAGCGAAGGGCATACATAATTATCTAAAATAGTTTAAACTCCGGGTTCTGCAGAGGCGATCAATTTACTTTTAATTAATTCTAACAACTCTTCTTTTGGAAGATGGGTAGAATATTCCCAAACATAACATTCTTTACAAATGAAACCATTGCCAAATTTCATACATTCTTTATTTTTGCAAATGTTGCAGAAATTCACATTCATTTCCTCCCCACAAAACTATAATGGATTGCAGCACTTTCATCTTCCCGATATTTCTCAACATAGTAGCCAACATGAAGTTTTTTGAATAAAGAAAACTTTTTAACAAGTTCCTCTTTAGATTGGACAAAATTGATGAAATGTTCTTTAACGGTATGTCGGGTTGTTTTGTAGGATACTTTTCTTATTCCATCTCCTGCATCAGAAGAATTATTGAAAAACTGTTCACTGCCACTACCGATCATTGTAGCGTAAATGACCCCCCCCTTATTCATCTGATTATATAAAGACAGGAGACATTCATTTAAATCTTCATCAGAAAAATAATAGAGGCTCTGAATTGCAATAATTACGTCAAAATTAACATTAAAAAATCCCTTGTCACGAAATGGTTTTGGTTCAACCAACAGAAAATTATCTTTTATATCTGGCATTACTCTCTTGCACTGTTCGATAGCTTTTTTGCTAATATCAACACCAAATACTTGAAATCCTTTATTTTTGAAGAATTTGGCATTAGGACCTCCTCCACAACCAAAATCTAATAATTTTTCACCTTTTGAACCATCGATTTTCAGTTCGGGTTTAAGAATCCTCCCGTAAGTTCTAAAT
>CAZOPZ010000001.1:27878-60712 GCA_964582035.1 uncultured Methanosarcinales archaeon
CAGTATTGCTTGTTCTTTTCCAAATAGATTTCCATTTTATTTTATTCCAAATTTATTTTTCTCTATTGAATCATATATCAAATTGACAATACGTTCTGATGCTTTACCATCTAATTTATAGAAAATATTTGAGAGGTCTTTGTTATGTTCTGAAATATCTAATGGCTGTTCTAATATTCTTTGAAGAGCAAGAGTTAAATTATCGCGCCATTGAAAAAGGGGGGTCATACCAAAATGGGGTTTAAGTAAATAAAAATGGTTTTTTTCATCAAAGGGGTCAATAATTACAGTTTTACAGCCATAAGCTTTCGCTTCTAATGTTACTGTTGAAGCAAAAGTTATAACAAGGGAAGAATTTTTTAAAAGAGAAACGTATTCTTCTTGGTCAACTTTGGAAATTAGTGTGATCCCTTGTATTTTTTGATATTCTTTGAGATGTTTCTCGCGAGGATGTAATTTAACAATAAGATTGATGTTTTCTAATAGTTGGATATCTTTAATTATTTTATTTATGATGATAAAATATTCTTTTTTTGTGAAAAACCTCTCCTCAATATAAGGTCCGGTTGCCAACAAAATTTGGTGTTTCTCCATGTTTTTATTTTCACCAACGAGACAGCTCTTTCTTCACGACCATTCAATGCATACTGCAATATTATGAGTTACCCCTATTTAAATGTTATGATAATATTGCAGTATGTCGAAACGATCTTCACATGAGATAAAAAGGAAAATTCTTCTTGCAATAAAAGAGACGCCGGCAACGTACGCTCAATTAGAAAGAAGAGTAAATACTGGTTATCGAAGCATAAAAGCTAACTGTGAAGAACTCAAATATTTCGATCAAATCCATATCGAAGAAAAACAACACCCTGCAAATGGAAAAATTTCCCATTCTGTCTCAATTACGCCTAAAGGACTAAAAACAATAGATGAAAAGTAATTTGAATTTTTCTTTACACCTTAAAGGTCTTTGATAGTTATGTCCTTCGGATACAAGAAGGCGAAGCCTTCTGTACAGAAATGAAGTCTTTGCTTCATTTCGAGTATAGTAAGTGACTCGTTTGTATGAATATTTATGTCACTTACTATAAATGCGCGGAGAGATTCGTCACGAATACTTGCCAAAGATAGTTCTTTCATTTGTTTGTTGGGCTTGGGAACCCCACCGCTTGCTATGGTTGGGTTTTTTATTTAATAAGGTTTTTAAGATTGATAGACAGCGAGTGAAGCATGAGCCAGTTAGTGCCGCCGCACGGAGGAAAATTAATAGACAGAATTCTCACGAACCATTCGCAGATAGAAGAGTGGTGTTCTGACCAGAACCTCTTTCGCCTCGAAGTCCCCAGCACCATCTTGGTGGAAGCCGAGAACCTTGCTCATGGCTGTTTCAGCCCGCTTCAGGGCTTTCCCGGCGAGAATGAAATCGCGTCTATCCTAAATAACTGGCGGCTCCGCGATGGAACAACTTTCCCCATCCCGCCGGTGTTCGCTATCAACGAACAGATAAAAAATCAGCTCGAAGTGCCTTCACGAATCATCCTTACGTATCAAAACACCCCTTTCGGAATTATGGATGGGGAAGAGATTTTCCCATTTGATAAAAAATTCTTCATGCAATCAGTATTTAAGACTGCGGACCTTACGCACCCAGGCGCCGCTCTCATCGCAAAGATGGGAAACTTCTTGCTGGCCGGAAAAGTGTCCATTTTCGAAAGAAATTCCTATCTTTTTAGGGAAGCGCTCACCCCAAAAAAAGCTCGGGAGATCTTTTCAAAAAGAGGATGGAAAACGATTGCTGCTTTCTCGACGACGAACGTGCCGCACCGAGCCCACGAATATTTGCAACGCTGTGCTTTGGAGATGGCTGATGGGCTATTTATCCATGCCCTGCAAATAGTGGGGGGGAATGAAGATGAAGCCAAATACCCCCCACAAATTATTGCCGCAACCTATAAAGATCTGATCCGCAACTATCTCCCCGAGCCGAGAATAATTTTTTCGCTCCTGCCCCAGCTCGTGCGCAGTGCCGGCCCACGCTCCAGTGTCCTCCAAGCAATCATCCGCCAGAATTTTGGCTGTAGCCACCAAATTTTCGGCCGGGATCACGAAGGGTTTTCTCGCTTTTATGGGAAGTACGAATCACAAGAGATTTTTACGAAATTCTCCGATCTGCACCTCCAGCCGCTCTGCTTCAGAGAGCCATTCTACTGCCCAAAATGTGAGCTAATAGTAACTGAAAATTCCTGCCCGCATGCACTAGGGGGCATAAAAATAAGTGGCACAGAAATTAGAAGGAAATTGAAACAGCAAGAACTGGTAGAACCATTTATTGTCCGCCCAGAAATCCGGAAGATCCTCTCTTCTCATCAGGTTTCTCGGGAGGTATCTCCTCGAGTCAACAAAGGATAACCGTACTGGAAATGAACATCATAAGGCTAATAAGGGGAAAGAAGCCATCCCTTCTCTAAAATGGGTGAAAAAGCAATAAAGAAAGTAGCTTATAGCCCGGTGGTAGCAGATTTATTCCATTACGGCCATCTACAATCATTGCAATTTGCTTATGCGGCAGCGGATTATCATATATGCGGTATCTTAAGTGACGAAGCAGTACAGTCTTTCAGAGGAAAACCCATCGCTAATCTGCAAGAGAGGAAAGCGGTGGTTTCAAATTTAACCTGTGTTGATGAGGTGATGATACAAACAGCTTTCGACCCGTCTGACAACCTCAAAAAGATCCAAGAGCGGTTCCCCCAGGCAGAACTTATTGTTATCAGGGGCTCGAACTGGAAAAAAGTTCCTGAGCTCCCCTATTTAAAACAAATCGGAGGAAGAATTCTGCAACACCCTTACTATGAAGAGCTTTCCGATTTTAAGGTCGTTAACAAGATTTTTGAGCATTATGGGAAAATGTTCAGAGATTTTGAAACGTTCTCAAAATTTTTTAAGATTAATGACCTGACATCTCTAAAAGAAACAAATGGCACTACGGCTTTATCAACGAAAGCTGAAACATTGCGGTCGTTACAGGCTGTACTGCAGCATGGGAAAATCGAAAAATCTTTTGTCTTTACCGTCGCAGAATGGGCCACAAAAGAAGAAGAGATTATGGGTAGGATACAAAAGCTGTTCCCCGAGGAGCTAGTGGTGGTGCGTAGTTCAGCAGTGCAGGAAGATAGCATCAAATCTTCACTGGCAGGATTTTTTCATAGTGAATTGAACGTAGCGACAAAGAATAAGGAGAGCACCAGAGAAGCAGTAAACAAAGTTATCCGCACCTATGCGGAGAAAAAATCTTATGATGCAAATAACCAGGTACTCATTCAGCGGCAGACCAGAAATGTTCAGTGTAGCGGGGTGGTTTTCACCCGCCAGCTGGAGACAAATAATCCTTATTATGTTATAAATTACGACGACCTGACTGGATTGACGGACACCGTTACCAAAGGCATGGAGAATCGAGTGGTGTATATCTCGAGATTCTGTGAAGAGAAAGATGTCCCGCCACCGCTACGGGGGGTTATTACCGCAGTGCGAGAAATAGAGTCTTTACTCCCCACTATGGGGTTGGACATAGAATTTTCTGTGAACAAACGGGGCGAGGTTATTATCTTTCAAGTGCGGCCCCTGAGCGTAAATATAAAAGTTGATCTCCCGCCAGACATCGAGATAAAAGAAAAGCTCGAAGAATTAAAAAAGCAATTTGATTATCTCTCTCAGAAGAAAGAGCATTTAAGTGGAACAAAGACCATCTTTGCTGACATGCCGGATTGGAATCCGGCAGAAATTATTGGAGACAACCCCCACTACTTGGATTATTCCCTGTATGACTATCTTATTACAGATAGCGCCTGGCACCAGGCACGCACTTCACAAGGGTATTATAACGTCTCCCCAGCAAAATTAGTTTTTTCATTTGGCAACAAGCCCTATGTGGATGTCCGCCATAGTTTCAACTCTTTTCTTCCCGCCTCTTTGCCAGAAAGATTGAGGGAGAAACTCATTAATTTTTACATTGATAAACTCCAGAAAAACCTGCACTTACAAGATAAAGTAGAATTCGAAGTCCTCCACACCTGCTATGATTTGACGTTCGATCACCGATCAAAAGAGCTTCTGGCTGCAGGGTTTACCGCTGAAGAAGTTTGTTGCCTGAAAAAGTCTTTGTTACAATTAACCAACTCTCTTGTTTCTGATAGCTCTCTCAGAGATGACTTGGCGTTTATTCAAGAAAAAAAGGGGGGGAATGCTCCCCCAATCAGAATCCCCCAAGCCTGCCTAAAGCAGGCGATACAGCTCCTTGATAATTGCCGCTCATCGGGAACAGTGCAGTTTTCCCGACTGGCCAGATTAGCTTTCATTGGGAAGATTCTGGTCAAAAGTTTGGTCACAGAAAGGATTCTTGAAGAGAGGTATTACCACCTATTTATGAGCTCTATTATAACGGTGGTATCAGAGATGAATGAGGATTTTTATTCTTTGAGCCGGGGGAGCATGGCAAAAAAATATTTCCTTGAAAGATACGGTCATCTGCGGCCGGGAACCTATGACATTACTGCTTTGCGCTATGACCAAAATGAAAATCTATTTGGGCGCTTGGTTCAGCTGCAGAAGCCGGAAAAAATTGCTTTCTCGCTTCCTCAGCAGATTCAGGAGAATATCTCGGCAACTTTTCGGGAACAGGGGCTGGCTTTTGACTCCAACACCCTATTCTTTTTCACAAGAGCGGCGCTGGAAGCCCGAGAGTTGTCCAAGTTTGAATTTACGCGAGAATTGAGTGACGCCCTGGAGCTGATTGCCCAAGCCGGAAAGATGTGGGGGTTCTCCCGGGAAAGCCTGTCCCATCTCGATGTCGACACTCTGAAGATAATAGCGGGGATAGAAGACGATAAAAAAGCAAGATCTATCCTCGAAAATATTATTGAGCATCGCAGCAAAGAGCGAAGGATAAACGACTCTTTGCTCTTACCTCCCGTAATAGCGTCGAAGAGAGACTTCGAAGTAGTTTCTTCTTATCGAGCCAAGCCAAACTTTACAACACAGAAGTCCGTGGAAGGCGAAATTATGACCCCATCTGGATTAAACAAAGGGGAGCTATCTGATTTTACAGGAAAAATTATTCTTTTAGAGAATGGTGACCCGGGGCATGACTGGATTTTCACTAAAAATCCTGCTGGTTTGATCACCAAATATGGGGGGGTCGCTTCCCACATGGTTATCCGCTGCGCCGAATTGGGAGTGCCTGCGGCTATTGGTTGTGGAGACATTTTTGACGAGATAAAGAAAGCACAAAAGGTTCTGCTCAACTGTAAAGAGCAAAAAATAACACCATGTTAATTGCCATCTCGCTCAGCGTGGGGGATAATCAACAAAAGCGAGTTCAGGACATATTGGAACATAATTATGTTCGCTATTTTGAAAAATTTGGCGCAACGATACTCCTCATTCCCAATTCGACAGACAGCATAGCTACCTATTTTAGCCAATTCCCCATCAATGCTATCATCCTCTCTGGAGGGGGCAATATCAGTATCTCTCCCAGCACCGCCCAGAAACCCGAAAAGCCAGTCCATCCGAAACGGGAAGCGCTGGAAAGAAAACTTATCGAAATCGCGGCAGAGAGAAACATTCCCATTTTAGGAATTTGCCGGGGGATGCAACTGATCAACATCCACTTTGGCGGTAGGCTGGTGCCCAGCCGCCATCCCATAGGGGAACACCAGATAGAGATTATCGCAAGGAAAGAAGAGCTGGGCGAGAAAGCGAGGGTAAATTCGTTCCATGATTGGGCTGTTATAAAAGAGACGCAGGCGGTGGAACTGAAACCATTTGCCTTTGCTGAAGATGGGGGCATAGAAGGCCTATACCACCCCCATTTGCCTATCGGCGGGGTGCAGTGGCATCCTGAGCGTATGTCCTTCGATGATGCACTGAATAAAATATTGGTTACAGCACTCTTAAAGAGAGAATTATTTTGGGGGCATGAGAATAGGCTATGAAAATGGGGTCTCTCTTTTACATAAATTTTATAACCGGTAACCAAAAATCAATCCCATGAGCCATTGCCCCCTCTGTGAAATCCCTGAAAAAGAACAGTATCGGGTAGTTAGGAATAATGATTTAGTATATGCAGCCATACCCTATGCTCCAATAACTGAAGGGCACGTGATGGTTCTGCCAAAACGGCACGCCCGCCTGCGGCAACTGATCCCCGAAGAATTAGTGAGCCTCAATGCAGTGATTGAAGACCTGAAAGACCGCTTGGTAGAGCTGTTCCCGGAACGGCACCCGTTCATATCTACCATGAGCGATACGATGCACGCCTCCGTCCCCCAGCATGGCCATTACCACCTCATGCCGAGCAAATATAACCTGCGGGTTCTGTACGATTGCCGTGACCAAAGGATATTATCAAATAAGCCGGTAGAGAGATCAATCTTGGAAGAGATGGCACTCCGCCTGCGGTAAGGGAAAAAGCACATCGTAGAACGTAGGAGTGGGAGAAGTGCAGGATTACGATAACAAGCAACGCTGGGGGTTCCACGAACCTTTGTATAGCGCAGAAAGAGAATATTATTCTTTCGCTAAACTCCCATGAAAGCCATCATCATTGCGGGGGGACTGGGAACCCGGCTATACAAATACACCAAAGACGTCCCGAAAGGGATGCTTACTTTCTTGGGGAGATCACTTCTGCAGCATCAGGTGGATTGTTTTAGAAGCTGCGGCATAAGCAACATTGTTATCGTGAGAAAACATCTTGCGGACAAAATAAGCATCAAAGGCGTACGCTACATCGATGAGGACCCTGCTTTAGAAGGCAATATGGTTCGGGGCTTATTCCATGCCCGGGGGGAGTTCGACGATGACATTATCATGACATATGGCGATGTCATATTTGAAGATAAAGTCATCCAGGTAGTCATTAACGACCCCTGCAGCGTTGGCTGTGTTGTTGATTTGGATTGGCGGGATTATTGGATAGCTCGATCAGGAAGTGATAAAGAGGATACGGAAAGCTTGGTTTTAGAGGGGAAAAAAATTATTTCTTTGGGAGTGCCAGATCCAGACCCTGAAAAAATAGATGGCCGGTATGTCGGAATAGTCAAATTCTCCAAATCGGCGTTCTCTCCGCTTGAAGTAATATTTGACCGGCAGAAAAAATTATTCTGGGATAAAGATGAAAAATGGTATCGATCGAAAAACTTCAAGAGAGCATATATGACAGACTTCCTGCAATGCCTCATTGATAATGCCGTTCCTGTAGAAGCCATACCAATCTCCCATGGTTGGCTGGAATTTGACACGAACGAAGATTATGAACGAGCGGTAAAATGGGCAAAAGAAGGGACTTTACACAGGTTCTACAGGCCTTCAAATGCCTCCAGCTCCCTTTTCTGATACCCTATCGCCAAAGTTCTTAACACAGGATGAATGGCATAGTATATTTCGCCCCCGGCGTTCTGTCGTTCTCCGCAGAGAGCGCCTTGCTGGGCCAAAGCCCCGGCGATATCAGCTAGGACTTGCGAGCGGATATAGGGGTCGTAGATCCGGCTAAAATCGACGTCGGCTGCTGGTGGGGGGAAATCACGAGAGGTGATAATATCCCCCGCATCAATCTGAGGGGTCATAAAAAAACCTGTTGCTGTGCACTGCGCTTCAGAAAGAAAGCTATAGATAAACGTCGTGCTTCCACGGAACTCCGGTAATCTCCCTGGGTGGACATGAATAAGCTTTTTTCCCGTCGAAAGAATGTCTTTTTTCAGTATGCCAGAGCCGCTAAATATGAAATATTCCTCAGCTGCTTGCCGCAAAGCGCTAATGACTTGAGCTTCGTTAAACCCTTGGGCGGGTATCAATTTGTAGGGAATATTCTCTTGGCGTACCGTTTCAATAAAAGACTTTCCGGGATCAAAATATCTTTTTTCTCCAAGAATTGTCTCCAAACCTCCCTCGACCGAGGTTTTGTCTTCCAAGATAATCGCGGCGTGCGGCTTGTAGCCCGCCTGCAGCAGCCCTTGAATGTATGCTCTGGCCCGAATCTTGTCTTGCACGATCATCCCCAGATCCTCTATTGTTCTTTTGTCAACTGTTATTTTATCGACTGCCAATGGGGACTGCGGCAATAAGCGTTGCGTAAGGGGCCGCTCTTTCAGATTACCATAGAGCCCGCGGATAGCATCGAGCTCGCTACTCAGGACGGAAGAGAACACCAGAGCATAAGCATTATCTACCTCTTCAGCGCGGGAGATAATCTTATCATTGACTTTCAGTAAAGTGCTTAATGATTGCAGGCTATTGGTTGAGCAATAATGGCTGCTTAAAGCTCTCGCGAGACGGAGATAATGCTCAAGGTCAGCGTCAGCAGCACTGCAAACAGAAAGATTCTGGCCGCTGTAGGCATTCCTTACTTTCTGTAGCTCTGCTTTTCTGCGCAACTTTTTTAACAAAGTTTCATCCCCCCCAAATACGGCATCTAGGAGCTGAGAAGTGGCAATCTCCCCCGGACCGAGCTCTGCCCGCCCTGCGAGATGGTGCTGCGCTGGAACTCCGGCTGAAGATTGGTTTAAAAGAGGTCTTAAGTTCGCTAAAGCTTGTCTTCTTGTTTGAAGATAATCCCTGATAAATTCGTTCCCTTGGTATTCTACAAAAGGATAAGGCACCGATAGCCGCTGTTGTTCTGGAGTAGCATAAAAATACAAAGGGGGCATGAGAAAAGACATAAGAAAGCTTCTTCTCAGGAGCATTATAAATCTTCGTGAACTGTTGTCCAGACTATCATTTCTTCGATAAGATTTAAATAAGCTCTTTCTGCCCACCGCTCGTGAACATCGCACTGGTCGCGCCCGGATTTCTCCTGAACAGAAAAGAGGCCACATGGATAACGCTGGTTGAATTGGCAAAAAGATACCAATCTCTGGGGAATCGGGCATTTATCATTGCCCGAAAACACGCCTCTCAGCCACAAATAGAGAGCGTTGGAGGAGTTAAAGTTTATCGCTTTTATTCGGGGAAATACGGAACCCAATTATTCAATGCAGGGTGGAGCCTTAAGCTCCTGAAAAAAAAAGAAAAACTCGGCCAGCTCCTGGTTCATGGTTTCGGTTCAAGCTCTTTTTTTGCGTTCAGTACGTTCCTCGCCGGTAAAGCGGTGAAAGCGCCAACAGTTTACACGATAAAATCGCAGCCAAAAAAAGATTGGATTGATCGGCTGTTCTGCCCCAGCTTGAGAATGGTAAACACCATTACCGTCCCCACGGAGGTTATGAAAAATAGGATTGTAGCCACTTGCCCGCCCGAAAGGATCAGAGTGATTCATTCGAATATCGACACGGCAAAATTCAAGCCGCGTGACCGACAGTGTCTCAAAGAGAAATATGGCTTAGCAGATAAACAGCTTATTCTGTACTACGGGGCCATTCGGAAAGAAAAAGGGGTCGACTGCCTTTTGCAGGCCATGCCGGAGGTGCTAAAGCAATTCCCCCGTGCTCTTTTTTTCTTGGCCATCCGCTCCAAAGCCTTAGCAGCGCGGGAAAAATATTGGTCTTTCGTAAAAAAGATGGGATGTGAAAAAAAATGCATTATTACCGTAGAGGATCTCCCGATCGAAGAATATGTGAGCATGGCGGACCTAGTGGCGTTAGCATACCCGACCATGGCAGGAACTGAAGGAAACCCCTCCTGCCTTTTGGAAGCAATGGCCAGCAAGACGCCGGTAATAACAACCAATCTGCCAGAATTAAGAGAGATAGTCGTGCCGGATGAAGAAGTCTTAATGGCGCAGCCGGGGGATGCACATTCTCTGGCAGAAAAAATAAGCCAGTTGCTTACTGATAGTTTACTCCAGAAAAAAATGGTCGAAAATGCTTTCATGAAATCCCAACAGTTTAGTACGGAGATTATTGCCGATCAATTTCTGAAGCTGTATGAGAAGCTGTTGAGAAAATGGGAGGGTGTTGGGGAAGATACCGGCAGACGATCGTGAAATAAGCTGAAGCGTTGTTATTTTTTTCGAAGCACCATGGAAGAATACTGCCGTATCTCTTTAAATCGAAGAAGCCCGAAGAGGTAGGCCAATACTCCGTAAACCACCAGGCTGCCTCCCGCAGAAATAAGCATCTCGAATACCACTGGAAAATGCAGCAACTCTTCTATAATTGAAACAGTCCCAAAAAAAGAGAGAGATAGCGGGAGGAGAAGAAGCCACTCTTTCCAGGGATAGGGGGAACGAAGATACCGGGAAACATGGTATGTAGACAGAATAAACATCAAGACGTAACTGCCAACGGTAGCTAAAGCTGCTCCCCGCAGGCCCAGGCGGGGAATGAAGAGAAAATTGAACAGAATATTGAATAAAGCGGCTAAGAGAATTATTACAGTGACAGTTTTGGGCTTGCCAATCCCTGCGATGAGGACGGTGTTTGTGGAAGCGACCACATAGAAAAGCATACCGACCATGAGCAGCTGTAAAATGGGGTAACCAGCAGCATACTCTTCACCAAATAAAGCCCGCACCAAAAATTGAGCATAGTATATGACAGTAAGGATAACCGGAGTAACAAAGAGAAAGACATAGCGATGCAGAATAGTTATCCCCATTGATAGGCGAAAAGTATCTTTCTTCACCCACAATTCGCAGGAAAGAGGGAATAACACTGCCCCAATTGCTTTGCTAAACAAAGAGAAAATAAGCGCCGACGGCAAAATGACATTGTAAATTCCCACGTCGCTAAGGCTAACAAAATACGTCAACATAAGGGTATCAACATACCCAATAATCTGGCCGCCAATATCCGTCAAAATGACGGGTATGCCAAAAGAAAAAAGATTTTTTGTTATCCCCACAAAATTTTCGGCTTTCTGCTTAATGAGGGGCCTGCCTATTCTGAGGAGAAACGGAGAATAGATTAAGAAGAGCAGGGGGCTTACTAAAACAAAAGCTATTACGGGAGCAAAAACCCAAAAATTCAGTTTTAAAAAGACTAAGATCAGAATAAGAACGATCACATTCTTCAAAAATTCCACAGAAGAATAAAGAAACATTCTTTGGAACCCCTGAAAAATTTGCTTGGTGATGATAAATAGGATGCTAAGCAGCACATAAAGAACTAAGATTTTCAAGATGAGAGAGGCCAGAGGATTCTTAAAATAATGCTCTCCAAGATAGCCAGCTAAGAGGAAAAAAAACATGCCAAAAATTATTGAACTGCTCAGTTGCATGGAAAAGACAGATAAAATTGCCGTCTTTATCTGGCCATATCTCTGCAATGCTCTAAACTCTGAAATATATTTCACCAAAGCTTGGCCTAAGCCGAGGTCTCTAAAGAACAGGAAAAAAATGATGAAAGTAAATACAGCATAAAAGAGCCCATACTCTTCCGGCTGAAGTCTCCTCGCCAAGACTATACGGGTGATGTAAGCAGTTACGGCAGCAAGGAAGCCAAAAACAAAAGCTGTGCTTACCCCCCGAACGGCTTTCTGTGTATAGCTGACCACCCGCCAACCAGTAAGAAGAACGTTTTTAAAAGTAATGATTCTTGGCTCCCCTCTGGCATTTTGACAACCCTCCGCGCAGAACAGCGGCAGGGTTTATCTTTTACGACTTTAAGACCATATTGGGGATTCACCAGCTAAACACCCATACCTTTTTAAAAAGTAGTAATCGCCGGAAAGATAAAGTGAACAAAACTACAGTCGGACCTCATCTCGACATAAGTGTCGTTACAATTACCTATAACGAACGGGAGAACATCCGCGAAGTTATTGTCATTGTGAACAAAATTTTTCAGAACCATAGCCTGGTCGGGGAGATTATTGTGGTTGATGACAGTTCTCCCGACGGAACTGCAGACGTAGTTTTGGAACTAAAGAAAGAGTACCCAAATACTACTCTGCTAAAGAGGCCGGCAAAAATGGGTGTAGGAAGCGCCTATCGGGATGGCCTGGCCCTTGCTAAAGGGGAGATAGTCATCCCTTTGGACGCCGATTTAAGCCATTCGCCGGAAGTTATCCCGGAAATGTGCCGCATTGCCAAAGAAGGGAAGATTGGGTGGGGATCGCGGTACTTAGGAAACACCCGTTTTGAGACCGACTTTCCTCACAAAGTAGGAACTTTTCTCTTGAATCGCTGGGTAAGCACAGTCCTAAACACTAAAGTTCTGGACAACAGCATGGGATATTTTGCGATGAAGAGGGAGCTCCTCAATCGCCTCCTTAATCACGGAAAAGAAAAAAATATTTATCCTTTTGGCCGCATTTTATACGGAATACCCCTCGCAGCCTTAGCTCAACAACTCCAAATCCCCATCACAGAAGTAAAGACTCATTATAACCGCCGAAAATATGGGAAGACAAAAATTCCATTTCTCCGGGGGCTAAAAACGGTATTGGGGGATATGGGCTATGCTTTGGAGCTTCGCAACAGGCTTCGCCGATAATTGTCAAAAAATGGCTGATTCTCGGCCGTTTTACGATAGGATCTGGGCTTCGCAAGAAGCGGCGAAGAAAGAGGAGCGGATGCTGTTTCTGCGCCAACAAGCGATTGAACACTCGTACTCCCTCCTGGGAGACCTCCGCAATAAGACCCTCCTCGAGATTGGCAGCGGGTCTGGAAAACAAGCTGTCTTCTTTGCAAAGCAAGGCGCGAAAGTAAGTGTTGTGGACATTTCCTCAGAGAGCCTAAAAGCGGTTTTGCGGATGGCAGAAAAGCAGGATGTAGCTGTTCAGAGCTATCAGATGAACGCTGAAAAAATGGGCTTTGAAGATGAAACGTTTGACCGAGTGTATATAAATTCAGTATTAATGCACGTAGAGCAGGAAAAAGTGTTACAAGAGTGCTCTCGAGTATTAAAGCCCGGCGGAAAGGTGATCATCGTGGAGCCTCTTCGCTATGCTCCTTTTGTTCAAATTTATCGCTTTCTGTCCTCATACCGCAAGATGTGCCCTCACTATGCTACCCCGAAGATGTTTACGAAAAATAGCCTTTTTTTTACAACGTTCTCCCATGAAGAATTTTATTCTCTCTCTTCAGCCTTGCTTCCGATGGGGTATAGTACAATTCCTCTCCTCAAGAAGATGTATACCTTAACAAGCAAAGCTGACCGGGCGCTTCTTAAGAGAATCCCTTTTTTAAAAAAACTGTGCTGGATTTCTGTGGTTTGTTATACGAAGTTATGAAAATACGAGACAGAGTCCAAAGATAAATAAAACATTTAAAGGCTAGTTGATTTTAAGCAGAGATGAAGGCATATAAGTACTTTCTCAATGAGCCATCGCTTGATGATACAGAGCTGCTTTATGTGACTCGGGTGCTTCAGCAGGGATGGCTTTCTGCGGGGGGGGAGTTTACCAAAAAGTTCGAAGAAGCATTTGCCCGCCTCATCGGAACGCAGCATGCTTTGGCGGTCCAGTCAGGAACAGCTGCTCTTCATACAGCATTGTTGGCGATGGGAGTCGGTCCTGGAGACAAAGTAGTAATCCCAAACTATACCTGCGGTGCCTGCGTCGCTTCAGTTTTACAAGCAGGGGCCGAGCCCGTCATCATTGACATAGAGCCAAAAACTTTTGGTATGGATGTACGCCGTCTAGAAGAAGTTCTTTCTACAGATAGCATTAAGGCAGTTATGATTGTCCACGTCTATGGATTCCCCGTGCAAAATTTTGAGAAAATCGTTGCGCTCTGCCAGGAACACCACGCATTGCTGTTGGAAGATGCCAGCGAAGCGCACGGAGCAACCTATCAAGGAAAGACCATCGGATCATTTGGAGACGTTGCCGTTTTTTCTATTCGGAGCGAAAAAATGATCGGCGTAGGAGAAGGCGGCTTGGTGCTAACGAACAATCAACATTTTTTTGAAAAAGCCCTGTTTTATGCTTCCCGAGCAGCTCCGAAACGAGGGGAGAAAGACCCCTGGTGGCATAAATACATTTATACCGACGTAGGAATGAACTATCGGCTTCCGCATGTGCTAGGAGCTATCGGCTTGGCGCAGATAGAAAAATTCCCTTTCTTGCTGCAGAAAAAGAGATTCATCGCAGAGAGATATCGGGAATTACTGCAAGAGATTCCGGAAGTGCGTGTACAGGAAATTGCGCCATACTCCCACCCCTGCTACTGGTTGAATTGCATTCTCATTGACAAACCAGAAGAAATGGTACGGAAGATTGGCGAAGAACTGATGCAGCAGGCCATTGAGATCAGGCCCGCATTCTGGCCTTTGTCCGACTTGCCTGCATTTAAAAAATACGCACGGGGCAGCCAAGAGAACGGAATCGCTTTGTTCAAATCGATGATTGTCTTACCTTCTTCCATCAAGTTGGCGGAACAGAATGGGCAAGGAATAGAAGAGATAGTAAAAATTCTCTCTAGAGTCATAAACACCATTTGAGGAGCTGGTAGAACAAGGGGAGCGGGGTTTGTCTTTACTGGAGAATAGAAAAGCTTTTAATGGCCAGCTCGGCATACCCCTACCAACTGGCAAAGAAACGTGCTCATGAAGATAAAGTGGAGATACCGTGGTTAAAAGAGCCCTTATCACCGGAATAACCGGGCAGGATGGCGCTTTCCTCGCACGG
Source organism: uncultured Methanosarcinales archaeon (assembly GCA_964582035.1). Classification (GTDB taxonomy): domain Archaea; phylum Nanobdellota; class Nanobdellia; order Woesearchaeales; family GW2011-AR9; genus JAUYQE01. The sequence continues at coordinate 42,453 of CAZOPZ010000001.1, forward strand.
TTTTTGCTTGAAAAAGGGTACAAAGTATATGGCACGTATAGGCGAGTTTCTACTCCAAACTTCTGGCGCCTGCAGCAATTAAACATTATTCATAAAGTAACGCTCATCCCTGCAGACCTCAGTGACACCACTTCCTTGTTAGAAGCCGTAACGATATCCCAACCCCAGGAGATTTATAATCTTGCTGCCCAAAGTTTTGTCGGCTCTTCTTTCGACCAGCCTCTTTTAACCACGCAGATAGATGGCAGTGGAGCAACGAGGTTCTTAGAGATCATACGCCATTTAAAGAAAAGCATAAAGTTCTACCAGGCCTCAACAAGTGAACTCTATGGCGACTCCAGCGCCGTCCCCCAAAGCGAAACCACCCCTTTCCTGCCCAATTCCCCGTATGCTATTGCCAAGCTACACTCTTTCCATATGTGCCGGGTATATAGAAAAGCGTATGGAATATTTGCCTGTAACGGAATTCTGTTTAACCACGAAAGCAGCTTGCGGGGGCTGGAATTTGTAACGAGAAAAATAACCAACGCTGCAGCGAAAATAAAATTGGGGCTGCAAAAAGAATTACGTCTCGGAAATTTAGACGCCAAGCGTGATTGGGGCCATGCCAAAGATTACGTACAAGCCATGTGGCTGATGATGCAACAAGATCATCCGGATGACTTTGTTATTGCGACGGGAGAAACCCACACCGTGCGAGAATTCGCAGAACAAGCTTTTTCAGCATTGGGCTTACGCTGGGAAGACTACGTGAAAGAAGATAATCGCTTATATCGGCCTTTAGAGGTCTCCATTTTATGCGGCGATGCGCAGAAAGCACAAAAGACCTTGAAATGGAAACCCACACTGACGTTCAAAAAGCTCGTGGAAGTGATGGTGAAAACTGATTTGAGCCGGTGGAAGAGATACCTCAAAGGAGATTTTTTCCCTTGGGATGCCCCTAATTATCCCAGTGAAATAGATATCATCAGTCGGAATGCTTCCAAAGCACATAAAATACAGCCCCGATTGAAAAAATTGCTATGAGAACATCAGCAAAAAGAACAGCAAACCCCAGCTTCTCTAAGATAATTTTGGGAATGGTCCCCAGCGCATAATTGTCAACAGCACTCTGTTTATACTTCCATCCCACTGGATAAAAATAGTATTGGTGCGTTTGGTCCACAGCATCGTAAGCCCCTAAAGGCATTCCAACACTTCCTTTATAAACTTCGAACGTAAGGACATCGTTTCCTTTGATGGTCTCAACAAATTGCAGATTCTCCTGGAAATAAGAGCGCAAGCTTTCGCTAAAATTAAAGGCTCGCGCATAATCTTCCGGCTTCCAGCCACAGAGGCTATTTCTCCCACAACTGATGTAATAGAGGGGAACGACAGTTCTCTCTCTCGGAATGTTCTGCAATTGCTCCAAGAGGGGAGGAAAATAATTCCCTTCCAAGTAGTGCTTATCTTGGAAAGACCAAGCATAAATCCCCCGGTAAACCAAAGGGTCGACAACAATGAGAGCATCATCTGAAATGCGAGAAGAAAATTGTTCCAGGAGCACTATGCTGGAAGTCGTGGTTATCTGAGGGGCCAAAAATATGGCATTCAGAACCCCAACAGCGCCGAGCGCGAGCCAGAACCCATTTCTAATACTGCTCCTCTGGTACAAACCGCTTATTTTTTCCGCAAGCACGACAAAAGAGTGCCCCGAAAACAGGGACAAGAGGAGAACAAAGATGACAAAATGGGACGAACTGCCTGTCTTTCCCCCTGTATAAAAAAGGTGAATCAGGAAATAGCTACCAAAGAGATACGCCCACTTATTTTTTCTAAAAGACAAAGAGACCATGCCAATAAATCCCAGAATGAATAAAATGGCATCGTATTTTAAGAATGATGATGAGCCACGCCAAATGCTCTTTGCAAAGCCCAGGGCTTCTGCCCCCCCAACCCCGCATAAATATTTTCTCCTATTCCCAGCATTGTCGTGAAGTAAAAATCGGTTATCCCTTTATCAGAATAGAGAAGATAATTGTATATGAGCACCGGCGATACCATCAAAAGCAGCAGGAGAATATTGACAAAGAGGAGTAAAACCATCTTTCGGTGGATAATAATCTTTTGTTCAGTAGCCTTTTCTCCGACCCAAGAGAATAAAGCTTTTTCTGGGGAGCGAAGAGAGTGGATGAGGTAAAAAATAACATACATGGGGATGATCAAGGCCACGAAAGGCTTAGACAACAAGCCGAGCCCTAAAGCGATAGTCGAAAGATAGAGATACTTCGCTTTCTTCAAGATAAAGAGCATATAAAAATAGATGCTGAGCAGAAGAAAAAAGAATGCCGTACTGTCCATCTCTACGTTATTCAGGATGGCATACCCGGAAATAGAGAATAAAAATGCCGATACTAAGCTTTTTCGATTATCCTGAAAAAGAAGTTGGACAATCAGAAAAACCAGCACTATGCTCAGCGAACCAAAGAGAATGGCGGGGAGGCGGGCGGTGATAGAGCTAAACCCAAAGAGCTGGTAGCCGATATCAGTTAAATAGAAAAAAAGGGGCGCTTGTTCTACCGTGGACAGCCTTCCTGCAGAGATGATGTTCACGGGAATTATCGTATAGATCATCTCGTCCGGATTGACATCCAGGTTGTGTGCAGCAATAATGCGTAACCCTGCTCCTAAAAGAACAAACAAGAGAAGGGCCGCATGCGTTTTCTTGATTTTCATGGTAGCTCTGCCTCGCCATTAACCTCAGCCAACTTTGAAAACCACAAACATATTTTGAACTTGATAAACAGGCGTAAACAGCCCGGAGTTTATAATTTCTTCATAGTTCCTGGGAAGTAGTTCGTTAGTTCTGTTTTCCCCATACTGGCTATTAAAAAAGCGTGCATCCATCCGGGCGTTGATGACTACATATTCATAATCCTGCGCTCTCAGGAATCGATGCAGCCCTGAAGCGTTTTGAGAGAGGGGGTCGGCACGAAAATCAATGACCTCCTGGCACCATGCGCAACTAAATGCTCCATACCCGATAGCGAGCTTATCCCTGGGTGCATACAGGAAAACGTTGGTGTTTGGTGGAAGGGTCTTAAACCATTCCCCATAGGCAAAGGGTTCTGAAGAGCCCCCGGAAAATGAGCCGGAGGTGGGCCAAATAGAAGTATTGACCTGATATTTTTGATACGTGGACGTTAACAGAACTCCAACAACGAGAATAATAGCCATAAAAACCCGAACAGCTTTGCTAGAGAATATATTTTTTAGAGTATAAAAACCTTCTGTAGCAATCAGAGCAGCAGGAATTGCTAACAGAAGCCAGACGCGGAAAGCCCCTTTTGCGACAGAGAGGGGAAAAGTTAGGCCATTGACTCCCCAGAAAGTGAAGATGAGCCAGAACAAAGCCACACAACGCCAGGCATTCTCTTCAGCAACGAGCTGTTTCTTATACTTCCAAAACAGATAAACAACCCCGATAAGAACGAGCAGTGACACGACTATCCCTACGCCGATGGGGTTGTTAATCATGTTCTCTCCCCGGGCAAAAAAGAAGTCACTAAAAGTATACGCCCGCGACGCTGAACCGCCAGGATTCGTGAGCGTTTTAATGCCAGAGACTATTATAGATATGCCGGATACTAGTGCCCCAACCCATCCTGGAGATGAAGAAGCACTGCCTGCCGCTTCCCCTGCTGCTGAAACAACATTGGCGCCATAATAGTTCACAAACCCTTGCAGAGTGTATTTCTTAATCATCACCCCCCACCAGAGGAGAGACAGGATCATGCCGCCTCCCACTGCCAGAAATCCCTGTTTCCAGATTTTTTTCGTAGCTACAGAATAGGCAATGAGAAAAATGAGGAGAAGAGTAGTCAATTTTAAAGGCTGGTCAATATTCTGGGTAACCCACAGGCTAGAAACAAGGATCCCGGCTACGAGCAGCCATCTCCGGTCTTTTCTGGCTGCCAGAAAAGCATACATGGTCGGAAAAAACAAAGTTACGGCCAGAGCATGGGCCCAGATAAAATGGCTCAAATACGAAGGGATGGACGCGAAGATGAATGTAGCTATGGCAGCTTTAGTTTGATCACCCATCAGCTCTTTTGCAAACAGATAGAAGAAGATAAATCCCAAGGATATGATAAGGGCATTAAAAAATTTCATGGTCCATGGAAGATCCGGAGACGTTTGATGGAGAACCCCCATAAGGACATCATATGCCGGAGGGTACGGATCAATGTAAGAAAGAACCGGATCAATCGCGCCATCAACATTCTTTAAGAGGGGGTCATATGCGCTTTTCTCGAGAGCAACATATTTTGCCCCCACGGCATGGCCCCAGGGATCTTCATCTTCCAGATAAGGGTATGCAAAAGCGCCTTGGGCATACATATACAAAGAAAACAGGGCGATGATGACTACGATAAACAATACCGCGGTTGTTTTCGTCAGCTGCGACTTAGGGGCTGAAAAAGAAATTTTTTTGGTGATGAGCCTCTTCCCAAAGAAATAGAGGGGAAATGCCATGCTGAGCATTAAAAAAATCCTCCAGTCTAAAGGGATTCTTAAAAAATTGAGAAGGATGGAAAGTATGGGAAACAAGCCCAGCCCGACTCCAAGATTAAGAAAAAATCTTTCCAGAAGATGGAGTGGCTTCTTAAGAAAAGAAGTAGCGGTAAACCCCAACCCCCACGCATATACAAAAAACAAAAATATTGTTAGGACACTAATCATGAGCAATCCAATCTTTCGGGGCAAGGGCTAGTATATAAAATTACCCTTGCTCCGCTTTGTTTGACAAGCCGAAGAGCTAAACCCTGAAGATATCGCTGGGATATTTTCAGCCTCGCTCATACTTATAAACTTTTATCTGGTAGAATTCTTTCTCGTCGATAAGCTTAGCCTGATTATCCAACAGCTGCTTGAAGTAGTCATTGGTGTCGGGGTTCCGAGAAAGGACCAGCCAAAATTTATCCAAGCCAGCTATTTTTTCAGTGAGCTCTGGAGCAGATAACTGATGGAAATCCCGCCATTTCTCAAACCACGTTAACCGTATGACATCTATTGGAGATTGCGAGTAGTATCGCAAAAGAAACAAATGAGAAAAACCCCCGCGATCCAGGAGGATGGTGGGGTGCCCATCAGTCTGTTCTTGAATATAAGCAACTGCCTCTTTCCACTGGGCTTTTGTTGGAGTGCTGTAATAAGCTCCCAAGGAAAAAAAAGAAGCAATGAGCAGGATGATAACGGATAGAACGGCTATTTTTCTAGAAGAGGCTTTAATAATGAAGTAAGCAAAAGAAACATAGATAAGAGGAGAAAGGAAGAGGAGGTGCCTCGTTAAAAAATAGGAATTGGTCAGCGGAACGCGGATTAACGGCAACCCTAACGGCATAAAAGGGCGAAAAGAGAGATAAGCGTACAAGAGACTAAACGCAGTTATAACTAAGAACAAAAATAAAGGGGGGAGATGTAGCGAGTGAAAATACCCCCGCAGTCTTTTCTTGAAAAGAAGAACAACAACAGAAAGAAAGCCCAAAGTCAGGAACGGAATGCCAAAGACTGCGAGCCCCAACTGAGAGATGAACGGGGGCACTCCTCGCGTTTCCAAACTTCCTGAAGCGCCCGGCCCGATTGTTGAAAGCTGGTTCAGTGCCAGAGGCACCAACGGTAAAGCCGCAACAAGTATAAAAACCTGCACTGCAGCCCACCGCTTAAAGAATATTTTGGTCTCAGGCCAATGCCAAAGAAGGATTGTGGTATAGATACCGATCAAGAAAAGAGCTAAATAATTAGTATAAATTGCGAGAGCCATGCTCAAAAAATAAGAGAGATAGTGCCGTGCTGTTTTCTCTTTTTGCCGTTCCGCAAAAAAAATTTTCATGAAGAAGAAAGCCGATAACAAAGAAAGAAAAGTGAACAGGCCGTACAGCCTTGCTTCCTGCGAGTAAAGGATTTCAATCATGGAAATCGACATAAAAAAAATCGAAAGAAGAGCGATTTTCGTCGAGAAAAACGTCTTTACAATCTTGAATAAGAACACCAGCGAAAAAACGCCAAAAAGCACGGACGGAAAACGTAAAGAGAACTCTGAACTGCCAAAGAGCACTATCCAATAATGCAAAAGCAAGTAGTGCCCGGGGGGGGCCGCTTCCGTAGTGCTGACAAAAGTAAGAAGGGAAAACAAATCTTTTTCCTGTGCATGATGCACTGAAAAAGCCTCATCCATCCAGAGGCTTTCTTTGTCAAGCTGATACAATCGGAGGGCAAAGGCAAGAAGAATGACAAAGAGTAAGAGCCAAAACTGCTTAGAGAACATACTTTTTTTTCAGAAAGAGTATATATAAAGATTGTTAAATCATAACTCTTTTAAACCAAAAATAACCAGAAAGTTAGTACCCCGAAAATTAGTTCCGCCAATAGAAGAGCGAAACTGCGGATATGAGCCAGACCATGCTCCCTCTTAAAGAACTAACAGTATCTATCATCATCCCCTGCTTTAATGAAGAAGAAGGGATACCCCATCTCGCTGCACAGCTGGATCCGGTTATCGGGGAATTGCAAAAAACCTGTGCCGTAGAACTCATCTTTGTCGACGATGGCAGCACGGACAGAACGAATGCTTTGTTACACCATCACTTTGGCCAAAGAAAGAATGCCAAAATTATTCGCCATGACGTAAATAAAAATTTGGGGGCGGCGCTCCGAACGGGATTCCAGCATGCTTCTGGAACACATATTGCGATGCTAGATAGCGATTGTACGTATGAGCCAAAAATACTTCTCACCCTGTTGGGGCTCCTCGACGAAAAAACGGACATCGTAACCGTTTCCCCGTATCATCCGTTAGGTAAAGTAGAAAACGTTCCGGGCTGGAGAATTTTCCTGAGCAAAAGCTCTTCGCTGCTGTACAAACACTTGCTTGGTTCCGGAATTTACACGCATGGTGCTATGGTAAGGGCATACAAGCGCGAGGTTTTGGAGAACGTCCATAGTGAGATACATGATTTTCTGTACGTCTCAGAAATTTTGATCAAAGCCTTGCTGAAAGGCTACAAAGTAACAGAGGTTCCCGCTACTCTGCGGGTCCGGCAATTTGGCGCCTCTAAAATGAAGCTGGCCCGTACAATCAAAAGCCACTTGGGGCTGATGGGGAAGATTATCCTGTACAAAACGTTCAAGAGAGAACTATGAAAGTTGTTACCGTTCTTGGAACCAGGCCGGAGATTATAAAGCTGTCAGCTCTTCTCCCCTTATTGGACCAGGAATTTGAACATGTTTTGGTGCACACGGGGCAACATTATGATTACAATATGGATGAAGTTTTTTTTGAGCTCCTAAAATTGAAAAAGCCCAGTTATACCTTAAACATTGGCTCTCATCAGCAGGGGAAACAAACTGCTTTGATGTTGGAAAGATTTGAAGAGGTGCTCTTAAAAGAGAAACCAGACCTGGTTATTGTGCAGGGAGACACCAATACGGCCCTAGCCGGGGCATTGGCTGCAGTTAAGTTGCATGTCCCGGTGATGCATGTAGAAGCAGGATGCCGGTCATTTAACCGTAAGATGCCGGAAGAGATAAATCGGGTTATTGCGGATCATGTTGCCGATTATCTTATCGCTCCTGATAATGAATGCGTCAACCATTTAAAAGACGAGGGTATCGCTGCAGAGAAAATAAAGCTTCTGGGAAGTACTGCGTTTGAAGCAGTCACCAAGAATAAAAGATTTATTGATCCGTCTTTGATTAAAAAGCTTTGTCTGGAAAAAAATGCATTTGTTTTGGTCACCATCCATCGTGCTGAAAACACAGATAACGGAGAACATTTACAGAATATTCTTTCCGTACTTAATGAAATTGCGGAGGAAACAACGGTAGTATTCCCCATGCACCCCAGAACTAAAAAAATGATAGCTAAAAATAATCTTCAAGTAAGCCAGAGAATAAAAGTCATTGAACCGCAGGATTACTTGTCATTTCTTGCTCTTCTTTCCGCATCAAAAGTCTGCATCTCTGACAGTGGCGGAATTCAGGAAGAAGCTTTAGTGTTTAATGTTCCCTGCCTTATACCCCGGGAAGAAACCGAATGGATGAGATTAGTAGAAAAAGGAAAGAACTTTCTTGTAGGCACCGATCCCAAGAGAATCATCTCTAACGTTCGGCGGCTCTTGGATGATGAGAAAGAGCTTCAACGGATAAAACGTATCTCCGTCCATTACGACGCAGCAGTAAGCCCGAAAATTATTCAGCTCATTAAATCACTTGCAGTTCATAACCTTACGAGTCGGAAGCCTCCTCTTTGATTTAAAAACAGTTTTTTCGGAAAAAAATGCTCGAAAACGCAAAAAGAAAGTTCCCCCCTTGGTTAAGGGTGCCGTTCAGTTCAGCTCGCCAGTTTCAGAAAACGGTCGGCGTGATTGCGGATCTCCAGTTGAACACTATCTGTGAAGAAGGCGCCTGCCCGAACAAAGCGGAGTGCTTCAGCCATGGAGTTGCCACGTTCATGCTCTTAGGGAAAACCTGCACCAGAAACTGTAAATATTGTAACGTTCCTCCGGGAAAACCACGCCCCCTTGATGAGAGTGAGCCTCTTCGAGTTGCTGAAGCCGTACGAAGATTGGGCCTTTCTTATGTTGTCATTACGTCAGTAAATCGCGACGACCTGCCGGTTGGCGGAGCTTCACAGTTCATCCAGACAATACAAGAGATAAAGCGGGTACAGCCTTCCTGTAGCATTGAGACCCTCATCCCCGATTTTAAAGGAAACGAAAAAGTGCTTAAAAATATTTCTACACTCCCTATTGAAGTGCTGAGCCATAATATTGAGACGGTTCAAGAAATTTTCCCTCGGATACGGCCGCAGGGGAACTATTTCCTTTCACTAGCCGTATTAAAAAAAATGAAACAAAGTAATCCTTTACTGAAAACCAAATCTGGCTTCATGCTGGGATTGGGAGAGACCGCAGAACAAATCGAACAGGTGTTAACCGATCTCCAAAAACAAGGATGTGACTTTGTTACCATCGGCCAATATCTGCCCCCCTCAGCCCAGCATTATCCTCTCTCTCGATACTATTCGCCGGAAGAATTTCAACTTTGGAAAGAGAACGCTTTGCAAAAAGGCTTTCTGCATGTGGAAGCGGGCCCTTTGGTGCGAAGCTCCTATCGCGCCGATAGGCTGATAGCCTACACTGCTCCCCCCACCAAAACAGATTATTGCGAGGTGAAGAGATTTGCCTGAGCAGCAGCATCCAATCTATGATGCAGCCATCATAGGAGGTGGCCCTGCAGGATATAGCGCGGCGCTCCGCATTGCGCAGTTGGGGGGAAAAGCGTGCCTTATTGAAAAAGATAAGGTGGGGGGCACTTGTGCTACTGTGGGCTGCATACCCACGAAAGCGCTCAGCCATCTTGCAGAATTTTCAAAAACAGCACAACAGATGAAAGCTTTGGGGATTCGGAAGGGGGGCGGCTCTTGGAATTTTCAGAAAGTGCAGGCCCATATATGGCAGATTGTCGCAGATGCAGTGGCCGGCATTCAATGGACACTCAAAAACCAGGGCATACCTGTAATTAGGGGAACTGCCGTCGTTACTGGAAAAAATGAAGTTGCAGTCTTAAATCAGGATGGCAAAGCCGAAACAAGCCTTGTTGCAAGAAACATTGTTTTGGCGACCGGATCATCCCCCAGACGGCTAGAACATCTCCCCCCCATCCTTTCAGTCATAACCAGTGATGAGGTGCTCTCCTTAGAAGCCTTGCCGAAAACTTTAGGCATCATCGGCGGAGGCTACATCGGGCTGGAATTTGCATCCATCTTTAGTGCTTTAGGAACAAAGGTGCATCTTATTGAAGCATTGCCAACCATTGCGCCCACAGAAGAACCGGAAATTGCCGATGCTATTCAGCGTTTTTTAAAAAAGTCCGGAGTAGAGGTCATCACGAATGCCACAATAGGCACAGTACAGGAAACCAAATGTTCCCTCTCTCTCACTATCATCAGCGGGAATGATTGTCGATCACCACCTCTACAGGTTGAAAAGCTCCTCGTCGCCGTCGGAAGAGTTCCGAACCTGCCGGTCGAAGAGCTGCATCGCCTGGGTATCTCTTACACGCCAGCAGGCATCAGCGTGAATGCCTACCTAGAAACAAATGTTCCTGGAGTATATGCCATTGGAGATGTCATCTCCACGCCCCGGTTAGCGCATGTGGGTATCCATGAGGGGAGAGTCGCCGCTGAGAATATCATGGGAAAAAGAAGAGCAATATCGTATGCAACAATTCCCTCATGCATGTACACTGTTCCAGAAGTGGCCAGCATCGGCCAACGGGAAGGGTCTGTAGGAAGATGCTTTTTCTTAGCCAACGGGAAAGCCAAGGCCATGCACCGGACGGAAGGATTTATAAAAGTGTACCTCAAACAACAAAAACTAGTCGGAGCAGCAATAGTCGGATGGCAAGCTTCAGAACTCCTGGGGGTTGTTGCGGGTTTTTTAGGAGAAGATGTAGAAGAGATCAAGCAAAAGATTATAGCGCACCCCACCCTCTCAGAAATGATTCCTGAAGCGCTGATTGATGCGGGACGGCAAGTTTCCTCCTCCCCGAAGCCGCTCTGGTCATGAAACCGCTGGTAAAGAAAGAGATGGAATCCCTGCTGGAGAATAAAATCATGGAAAATAAAAGCGTGCAGATTCTCGAACACGAACGCCTCCCATATGCCGAAGGCCTAGCTTTGCAACGCCGCCTCCAGATACAGCGGGAAAAAGAAGAAATTCCTGACACCATTCTCCTGCTGGAGCATGACTCCGTTTATACCGTGGGAAAAGATATGGCATCGGAGCAAGCCTTTATTAAAAAAAAACTTCCTGCACCTTTGGAGCATGTGGACCGAGGCGGAAAAATAACCTACCATGGCCCGGGCCAGTTAGTTGCTTATTTTGTATGGAAGATCACCCTGCCAGAAGTCGGCAATTTTGTCGATGCTCTAGAGAACCTTACAATCAGCCTTTTGCGCACGTATGGAATTGCGGCCTATTCCCGAAAAAGCGAGAAAGATGCGTATGGAAAAAACATTCGGGGGGCTTGGGCATGGGCAGACGGGATGCACAAAAAAATTGCCGCGCAAGGTATAGCGACTAAGAAAATAGCGGGAGAAGAGAACACGCTGGTGACTATGCATGGGTTTGCATTAAATGTTTCTACGGACTTGAGTTACTTCTCTTACATCCACCCCTGCGGATTTACTTATGAAGTCATGGCTTCTATGGAATCTCTTCTGCAGAAAAAAATAGATATGCAAGAGCTGAAGCTGCTCCTCACGAATAAGCTTCAAAAAGGGTTATATGCTTCTGCTGATTGTTCCAAAGATAATTCCCCGGAAAGAACCCCTCTTACATAATTTTTAAATAACCGAATAAAAGGCTTTTTTTGATGGTTAATTCCCCACAAGAAGCCCTCGCCCTCTACCAGAAAATGCTTTATATCAGGATGTTTGAAGAAAAAGTTACTTTTCTCTTTACCCGCGGGCTGATTCATGGAACTGCCCATTTTTATATCGGACAGGAAGCGGTGGCTGTGGGTGTCTGTTCAGCTCTGCAGAAAGATGATTTTGTTACCAGCACGCACCGGGGGCATGGCCATGCCCTTGCGAAAGGGCTTCATCCGGGCAGGTTCCTTGCAGAACTACAGGGGAAAAAAGATGGTTTTTGTGGAGGTCGGGCTGGCACGCAACATACCATCTCTTTTACAGACCATTTTCTGGCAAATGGAGTAACCGGGGGTGCGGCAGTTACGGGAACAGGAATAGCTTTGGCTTACAAAATGCAAAAAAAAGAGCGGGTGGTGGTCTCTTTCATCGGTGACGGAGCCATGAATGAAGGGCACTTCCACGAAGCGCTTAACCTGGCAGCCGTTTGGAAATTGCCCATCATCTACGTGTGTGAAAATAATCTCTACGCCATGTCGACCCACACCCAAGAAACCATGATAGTCCAGGAGCTGTATAAAAGAGCAGCATCCTACGGCTTAGAAACGTTTGGTGTCGACGGCAATGATGTGCTCGCCGTACAGCAGCAGATACAAGCGATTATCGGCGGAGTGCGGGGAGGAAACGGCCCGGTATTCTTGGAGTGTAAAACCTATCGCCAGAGCGGCCACTCTAAAAATGACCAACGGGTCTATCGAACACGCAAGGAAGAAGAAGCATGGAAACAGAAAGATCCTATTCTCCGGCTTGCACACGTACTCAGAGGAACATTTCACGCTGCTGAAAGCGAGTTACAAGCAGTTCAGGCCGCTGTGGCTGAGCAAATAGAAGAAGCAGTGCACTTCGCAGAAAGCAGCCCTTTCCCGATGAAAGAAACGGCCCAGGACCACGTTTTTGCATAGGAGAATAAACACAAAAAAATGAGAACCATCAGTTACCTGGAAGCGATCCGAGAAGCAATCATCGAAGAAATGAATAGGGACCCCACGGTATTTTTTATGGGGGAAGACATCGCTGCGTATGGGGGAGCTTTTGGTGTTTCCAAAGGCCTGCTCCAACTTTTTGGGCCGGAAAGAGTAAGGAACACGCCGATGTCAGAAGCGGCAATAACAGGTGTGGCTGCCGGAGCCGCCATTGCCGGCATGCGGCCCATTGTTGAAATCATGTTCATGGATTTTATAACACTAGCCATGGACCAGCTCCTGAACCATGCCACACAATATCGCTACACCTCCAATGGGCAAATTAAAGTTCCTTTTGTCTTGCGGACGCCTTCAGGCGGTGGGAGGGGATACGGTTCGACGCATTCTAAATCCCTGGAACCCTTGCTGCAAGGAATACCTGGTCTGAAAATAGTTGCTCCTTCTACAGCGTACGATGCCAAAGGGCTTCTCAAAGCTGCAATCCGGGATGACAACCCCATTATTTTTATTGAAAACAAACTCCTTTACTCAAAAGTTGGCGAAGTTCCCGAAGAGGAGTATATCCTCCCTTTGGAGCAAGCCACTATAGTGCGCGAAGGTTCGGTTCTCACAGTAATCTCTTACGGAAAGATGCTTCAAGAGAGCGTGGAGGCGGTCACGCAGCTTGGGGCAGCAGTGGAGATTATCGACCTGAGAACACTGCGCCCAATTGACATAGCGTTGATAACGGCGTCCGTTAAAAAGACGGGAAAAGTGCTCATCGTCGAGGAGGGATTTAAAACGGGAGGCCTGGCAGCCGAGATTACGGCGCAGATTGGAGAACGGTGTTTCGATTACCTTGATGCACCCATAAGACGCCTGGCGTCGGAAGATGTCCCTATCCCTTGCACGCCCATTCTTGAACAGGAAGTTCTCCCCAACAAATCAAAAATCATGAAAGCGATTCAAGAGCTGCTCTGACATGTACACCATAATCCTCCCAAAAATAGAGCCGAATACCGAGGAAGCAACTATTGTCGAATGGCTGAAGAAAGAAGGCGATCTTGTCAAAAAAGGGGAAGCCCTCTTTGTCATTGAAACTTCAAAGGCGGCAATTGAAGTAGAAGCAGAAGAAACGGGCACCCTCCGCAAGATCATGGTCCCCGAAGGGAAAACGGTTCCCGTCTTGAGCGTCCTCGGAGTCCTCGGGAGCAAAGAGGAGCCGCTGCCAGATCTTTCTTCTTTTTCTGCTCTGCCGACGAAACACAAACCAGAGCTTACAGAACAGATACCAAAAAAAATGGAAGGCCAAGAGCCAGCGCCTTTTCCAAAAGCTTCCCCCGCTGCCAAGAGGGTGGCTCGAGAGCAAAAGATTGAGCTCCACCAGATACCTGCCACCGGTCCAGGGGGGAGGATAGTCGAAAGTGATGTGTGGGATTACCTAAAAGCGAACAAAGGAACCGGGAAAAATAACCAAAAGGATCGTGTTCTTATCATTGGTGCAGGGAGGGGTGGTGAAGTTGTTGCCGACATTCTCCAGCAGAATGGGTTGGTCGTGGTTGGCTTTTTAGATGACAACGAAACACTCTGGGGAAAAGAGCTTCTTGGTAAAAAAATATATGGGGGCCTGGGGCTTGTTGATCGGCTGCTCTCTGAAAAGATGTTTGATAGCGTGATTGTTTCTATCACGAGTAATATGAAGCTAAGAAAAATAATTTATGAGAGAATGGCTCTGAAGAGCATAAACTTTGTGAATGTTATCCATCCAAAAGCTGACATCAATTCTTCCGTAGAGCTGGGAAAAGGGAACATTATCGGGGCATTTGCGTATATTGGCTATGGCACAAGAGTCGGAAACAATAATCTCATAACGGCTCACAGTAATATTGAGCACCACAACATCTTGGGGAGCCACATCTTATTTGGGCCGGGAGTGATGACCAGCGGCAACGTCACTATTCATGATGAATGTTCACTGGGAGCTGGCGTGAATATCGAGCCCCATGTGACGATTGGGAATAATGTGGCTATTGCCAGCGGGTCGACAGTTATTTACGACTTGCCACCACACACGGTGCTGAAAAGCGAGGTAAAACGATGATCCCTATCGCCAAACCCTTTCTCGGAGAAGAAGAAAAAATAGCGGTTTTAGAGGTACTGGATTCAGGAATCCTGGCGCAAGGCAAAAAAGTAAGAGAATTTGAACAGCAATTTGCGGCATTTGTCGGAGTGCAGCATGCGATCGCCACCTCCAACGGAACAACGGCGCTCCATGCAGCTTTGCTGGCTCATGGCATTCAGGAAGGCGACGAAGTTATCACCTCGCCTTTTTCTTTTATTGCAACGGCAAATGCCATTCGCATGTGTGGAGCTACTCCCGTATTTGTGGATATCGATGAAAAAACATTGAATATAGATCCCGAGCTCATTGAAAAAAATATTACGAAAAAAACCAAAGCCCTTCTCCCCGTGCACCTTTTTGGCTTACCCGCAGACATGGGAAGAATAACAGCTATCGCCGAAAGATACCAGTTAGCAGTCATTGAGGATGCCTGCCAGGCGCATGGTGCAGAAGTTCTCGGAAAGAAAGTAGGCTCTTTTGGCACCGGCTGCTTTTCGTTCTATGCAACGAAAAACATGACAACGGGAGAAGGGGGGATGATTACGACAGATGATAGCCATATTGCTGAGAAAGTTCGGAGAATTATCAATCACGGTTCCTCGCAGAAATATCATCACGAAATTCTGGGATATAATTATCGCCTGACAGAGATAGCGGCAGCGCTCGGGCTGGCCCAATTAAAAAAATTGCCCAGATATAATGAAGCAAGAAAGCAAAATGCCGCACAATTAACGGCTCTCCTCAGAGGAATACCGGGGCTCATTCTTCCCGTTTCACATGAAGGGCGCGTCTTCCACCAGTACACGCTGCGTATCACCGAAAAAAGTGCAAAGAATAGGGATGATGTGGTTCATTTTCTTGCCGATCACGGAATCCAAGCCGCGGTCTTTTATCCCGTGCCCATCCACAAACAGAAAGCGTACAGCGGATATGAGACCGGCTCACTTCCGGTTGCGGAATGTATAGCAAAAGAAGTTCTTTCCCTCCCCATTCACCCAGGATTAGGATCAGAAGACTTGGCATACCTTGCTGCCCATCTCCACAAAGCGCTGGGTGAAAAGGACTAAGATGATCAAAGTGGCGGTTATCGGAGTGGGCTCTATTGGACAACATCATGCACGGGTTTACTTTCACACTGAAGCGATACAGCTGGTAGCCGTCGCGGATGCTCAGGAAGAGCAAGCACAAAAAGTTGCTAAGCAATACAATACAAAAGCATACCAAAATTACCAAGAATTGCTCGATAAAGAGGACTTTGATGCCGTGTCCATCGCCGTTCCTACGAGCTTACACCGCGAGGTCGCAGGCGCCATGCTCCGGAGAGGGAAACACGTGCTTCTCGAAAAGCCGATTGCGGCTGCGGAACAAGAGGCCCAAGAGCTCATTGAACTGGCGGATAAAAACAATGTCAAATTAATGGTTGGGCATATTGAGCGGTTTAATCCTGCGATTCTCGAATTAAAAAGGCGCTTGCAGAAAGGCGAGCTGGGAGAGATCTACCATGTCGATGTCCAACGGATCGGGCCTTTTCCTGCGCGGATCACTGATGTGGGGGTTATTATCGACTTGTCCGTCCATGATTTAGATATAATCACCCATCTTCTAGAGGACTTTCCTTCACGGATCTATGCAGAAACCCAACAAAAGCTGCACCCCCATCATGAAGATTCGGTCACGGCCTTGCTTCGCTACCGAAACGGAGCGTTGGTCATCTTGAATGAAAATTATGTCTCGCCCACAAAGACCAGACAGCTTAAAATCTTCGGCAAGAAAGGGATGTTTCTGGTTAATTATTTGGATCAAGAACTGTATTTCTATGAGAATAAAAGCTTCTCAGCAGATAATTGGGAAAGCGTTACCGAAGGGGATATGAAGAAGATAATTATACCAAAAAAAGAGCCCTTGCAGCTAGAGATAGAAGCTTTTGTTTCCTCTTTCAGCCAGAATCTCCCCCCGCCAATAGATGGAACTGCCGGCTTAAACGCCCTGAAAATAGCCCATGCGGTCCTTCGTTCAGCAAGAGAGAAAACAGTCATAGAATGGTGAACAGTATGAAAGTGCTGATAACAATCCCTGCCTATAACGAAGAAAGAACTCTTCCTTTGGTTCTTGAAGAGATAAAAGAGGTCATGAAGCAGACCAGCCATCAGTACGAAATTCTGGTCGTTGATGATGGCTCTCGAGATAGAACTGCAGAAATTTCCCAGAGGCATGGCGCAGTCGTCGTTTCAAAAAAGCACCAGGGCCTGGCAGAAACTTTCAAGAAAGAGATACAGGAATGCCTGAAGCGCAAAGCGGATATCATTGTCCACACGGATGCGGACGGGCAATATCCCCCCCAGCACATCCCGGAGCTCATTAAAAAAATCCAGGAAGGATACGACCTCGTCCTCGGCAGCAGATTCCGGATACCGGGAGCGCCCCTGCCTTTTCTCAAACGAGTGGGGAATAGAGCTTTTTCTCGTATCTTAAGCTCTTTGACAAAAGTAAAGCTGACTGACACGACAACGGGCTTTCGGGCTTTCACTGCCGAAGTGGCCAGAGAGATCACTTTTATTAATACTTTTACGTACACGCAAGAACAAATAATTAAAGTAGCGAAGCAGGGATTCCGCATTGCTGAAATCCCCATACGAAGCAGAAAAACGCGAGAGAGCAGATTATTCAAGAATCCATTTCAATATGCCATGCGGGCCTGGATTAATATCTTTCGGATTTATCGAGATTACGAGCCGTTGGCATTTTTTGGAAGAATTGGCGTTTTCGGGCTATCGGTGGGAATAAGTATTGGCTTTTATTTTGTCTATCTCCACTTCACTTCGGGAATTCGGGGACACTTGGGGTTATTATTTTTGATGATGATCCTTTTGGTATTTGGCTTACAGACGGTATTGTTTGGATTTTTGGCTGATATGATGAAACGTTAAAAAAAAACAAGAAGATAATCAGAACTGAGCAGTATGAAGCAAAAAACGGAAGTCGTCGTCACCATCGGGCCGGCAACCTGGACTGAAGGAGATCTCCGAAAAATAAAAGACAAAGGGGTCGACTTTGTGCGGGTGAATATGTCGCATTCCACCCTTGCCGATTTAAAGCGCTGCCTGGCTCTTGCTCAGAAAGTAGGGATCCCTTTCATCATTGATACGGAAGGCTCACAAGTGAGGACGGGAGAGCTGACGACGCCTTGCCTGACCGTCGAGGAAAATGATGAGATAAGAATCCATACGACGGAGATTATCGGCGATAAAGAGAATTTCAATTTGAAACCAATCAGTGTCGTTTCCCAACTGGAAGTGGGAGACCTCATTTCTATCGATTTTGACACGGTGACGCTCCGCATTTCCGATAATTCAGCGCTCGCACAGGGATATATTATGGCCCGCGTTGTAACGGGCGGCTCACTGGGGAAAAACAAAGCAGTAGTCATTGATCCAGTTTCCCAGAAGAAGCTCGTTTTGCCGACGCTTTCCGAAAAAGATTTCCAGTCCATCGCTATTGGCTTGGAAGAAGGGGTCGGTTATATCGCTGCGTCGTTCATGCGCTCGGGAAAAGCCGTTGAAGAAGTGCGGGCCGCTACCCAGAACACCATGAAGATCATTTCTAAGATAGAGGGCGTCAATGCCCTGGAAAATCTGGATGACATCATCAAAAGATCCGATTTTCTCCTCATTGATCGGGGAGACTTAAGCAAAGAAATTCCTATCGAAAAAATTCCGTTTACCCAAAAGCTCATTATCAGCCGGGCCAAGAAGCAGGGCGTGGG
>CAZOPZ010000002.1:0-15717 GCA_964582035.1 uncultured Methanosarcinales archaeon
AAATTATACTTTATGATCTCGTTCTCGACCCATTTCATTTCTTCATCGATAAGCTCGATGGTTGATAGATAGTCTTTTACTTTCAGCTGAACTGCAAGTTCAGTTTTTCGTTTTTCAATAAATTTTCTATATGCTTCTGTATCTTCAAGAACACTTTTATTGAGAATAGACTGACGCTCTCTATATACCTTCAATTCCTTCTTGCGATTTTCATAGTAATCCCCCATGTCTTACTCAGTCCAATAATTTAGTTAATAAGCTTTATGTCTGGCATTCTTCTTTGACCCCTTTCAGCGTTATCGTAAACCGTACTCGCGGAATAAGCGGATGCGTTATGTCTAGTGTGGTTTCCCCTTCCCGCAGGGTCACAATCTCCTCTTCGATAACTTTGCCCGTCGTTTTCTTGATGAACTTTATTGGCACGAGCGGCGCTTCCCCTTGGCAATATGCTGGCGTGCCCAGAACTTCCCACGCCAAAGCGCCCGCTGCCGTATAGCTGCCCTGCCCGCGGCGGAGAGAATAATCCTCCCCATCGCTGGTGGTGAGCTGGACATTCTTGATAGTGCACGTTACTGGGCAATTGTTTTCGTCATCGATCTCATATAGAGAGGCGAGCGTTTGACAGGAATTATCGATGCATTCTAGCCCCCCAGAACAATCTTCTGTACGTACACAAGCCTGTTCTGGCTCTGCGGTTTCCGTTTCAACGGCAGCTTTTTCTGCACCTGCTATTGTTTCTGCTGAGGCTGTCTCTGGAGGAAGTTCTGCTACCGGCACGCTGAGCTTCTGCGTACTCTTCTCTTGCTGTAGGGTTGCTATCTCTTCACAAGCGGCTACAAACAGAAAAGTGCTGATTAGCGCTAGGAAAAGAATTGTTTTGATCGTTTCACCTTTTCGTCTGTTTAGTAAACTGCGGCAGCCGGGACTTTCACGCAAGAATCATTTTTTTTGCTGATTGCTTGCCTTCGAACCCGGGTCACAGCCTCATTGCGCTTGCCCTTGGCAAGGCAGTATGATAGCCACTACACCACTGCCGCATTGGGGAATGCAATAAGAGAACCACTTAAAAATCTTTTGAAAGAAATGTGAAAATGAAAAAAAGAAAAAAAAATGCTTAGCTTAGCGCCGCGCCAAGCCAAACACTGCCCGCAAGGCCACAATGATGGTTGCCGGCACGAACAGGGTCAGAATCGACCGCAGCACATTCGCCAGCAGGGGTGCGACGCCATCAAAGACACCTTCCTGCGCGCCTAAGAAAGACACCAGCACTAATACCGTTCCACTGGTCAGGAACGCTGATGCTTCCCCTACCGTTATATTCAGCAATCCTACCACAACGCCCAGCAAGAAAACGAGCCAGACCATCGTCGCAGCGTAGCTGCCGGTAAACCCTACTCCCAGAAGTACCGCTAAAATCAATCCAACCAGGAACGACCAGCTCCCGATAAGATTAGCGGCTTTTCCTCTTAGCTTTGCCATTAATTATCACCTCTTTTGGGGGATAGGAAAATTTCTGCATTTAAAAGCGTTTTGCTTTTTATAGGGAGAAAAATCACCATTTTTGGCAAAAGTGCTCTTTTTTCAGCGTGCAGAAAAGAATGTTTATATAAAAAAACGGCCTTTCTTCAGGGATGGAGCTTCGTTCTTTGAAAAAAGAGGTTGACGTTTTGGATGCAATCATTCCTCTGGTGCAAAACTTTCAGCGTTCCTGGCTGCTGCCGCTGCGCAAAGGCACCCAAAAGCGTCCCGCGCTGCTGTATGCACTTCCCGCAGAACAAGAGGCCAGTGCCCGCAAAGAGTTAGCCCTCGCGCAAGCTGCGCTCAAGCAGCTGCAGCAGGCGGACGCCATTCGGGAACGGCTGCGCACCCATGCCCGGCACCTGATCGAGCTGAAACTTGCAGCCCTCCGCCAAGACCGGGAACGGGTTTCCGGAGTGGCACGGCAGCTGGCCACCGATGATTATTTTTCTTTGGGAAAAACAATTCAAGAGATTAAGGCTGCAAAAAAGGAGTTCCGTACGGTGGCAGCTTCCTATGCAAAGGTTCATGCGCTTCTCTCCCGCCATCTTCCTCTGGAAGAGCGCTTGCATTTTCTCGACTTGCCTCACCGCCGGCAGCTTTCGTTGCTGAAGCAGCAGCTCTTGAAAAATGAAAAGCTCTGCACGGCGCTTGGCGCTCAGTTCCTTGCTTTAGTAAAAACAGCAACAGATAAAAAAAATCGCCCTGAACTGCAATGGTGATCGCTCTCATCATCGGCTTGGTCGGCATGGCGTGTATCTTAGCCGCGTTTCTGCTGGACGAATTTACCAAACGGTTCAATAGAAATAACCTCTGGTATAATGCCCTGAACTTTCTCGGGGCAGTATCGCTGGGGGCCTATGCTTTTTCTCTGCGTGCCTGGCCGTTCGTCGCGCTGAATGGGGTGTGGGCGGTGGGGGCAGCAGTACGGGCAGGAGCGATTATACGGAGAAAAGAGAAATAGGATTCAGACACAAGAATCTTTATTAAGCCCCTCTATAGCAGAAAAGCCTATGGAACCAGAAAAACTAACCATCGGCCAGCGCATACTCCTCTATTCCCTCTACGGCTTAGTTGCGCTCATGGTCGTTTTTTCGCTGCTGGCTATGAAAGATAAGAACTTTGCAGGGTATGAGAAGTGCGTTCAAAAGAAATGCGAGAGGGGTGGCGAAGCCTTCTGCAGCAAGTATCGGGAGATTTCTAATTGCTGCTTAGGGGCAGGGGGGCAGGTGGCGGTGGAAGGGAATGAGTATACTTGTGTGTTTTGGGATTGATGGCTGTTGTGTGACCCGACCAGATTTTTTTAACGATCGCTGGGAGTATAAAAGATGGTGGGGGAGCGCAGCGGGGTGCGGAGCATAGTGACGAATTCACAAAGGTACTAAATCTATTTTGAATGTCTGTGAAAGCGGGGTGTTATTTTGCAATTTTCCATAAATCAAGAAAAAATTCTCTAAATTGATTAGAAATTGTTTCGCTTTCAATCTTTAAAGCGATAGGTGATTCAATCCAAGAAAGAATAATCACAGTATTCCTGAATACCGTTATTCCCTGAGGCAAATTAAATTCTGTGTTTTTTAATTTTAACTTTGTATGTTTCTCCTTTTTGTAATACTTCATGTTTTTCAGTAATCGGACATCCAATTTTTTCTCTTTTCTTCTTACTGATAAATTCTTAAAGAAAATATTTGCTGCTTCATTCTTATTTTCTTCATTTATAGAAAAAATAAGATATTGCTCTCTAGCTTTTGCGTCTTTAATAAGATCAGTAAATAAAGAAAAAAGAGCTTTTTGGCCTTCAAACATCTCAACACTCTGTCTTTTAGAAAATTTTTGTTTTAATAACAATTGGGGTAGAATCTCTTCAACCTTTTTCCTCTTCTCATCAATATAATTAAGTAATGCTTTAGGGTCTGATGCCTGGTAATGTTTTATTTTAACAATTTTTACATAGGAGACTAAACCTCGATGTACTAGTTTTTCCAATATTTCATAGATTTTGGAAGAGGGAATCCCAGTTCTTTTCACAATTGCACCAATTTTTGATGAGCCTAACTCAAGAAGTGCGATATAACAGATACTTTCTCTTCTGTTTAATCCAAGTTCTTGTAGTGTTTCTGGTATCACAGCAGTAAAAATAGTCGGGGACATATAAAACTATTTCTATGAACTACTTCTTTTTGGGGTAGATATAGTTTATGATGTTTGATATGATTTTTAGTTCTATACATCTTGGAGGTATAAAAAATGGACGAACAAAAAATGAGATATCACCTGAAGAGATTGATTGCAGGCGAAATATACTGGGATACTAAACATAAAGAGATGGTAGAATTCGGATACCTGGGACAAACAGGATTAGCAATTGTTTACGAACCAGGAGATTCAGGTGGAGGTCTGCAAAGTTCATGGGGAATTGATCCAGACAACTTAGAGAAGATTGTATCTAAAACACCCTGCTAAAAAAGAGTAAAAAGCGTTAATAGTGCTTTTGTGATTGAGCATAACACGCATTAATCCCTCCCCTCTCACGGCATCTGCGCCTTTCCATACCTACAGAACCCCCGAATCATACAAACATGGCATTTCGGGATCAGCGGCACGCAAATCCGCTGCCCATGATTCACCAAGAGTTTATTGACGTCTTTCCAGAGCGCTTTTGGCACTATCTTTTGCAGTGCAGCTTCCGTCTCTTCGGGAGTTTTCGTTCTCACCCAGCCAAGGCGATTGGCAATCCGATGCACATGCGTGTCGACGGCAATGGCTGGCTGGTTGAACGTGTACGCCAGAACACAGTTAGCGGTTTTCCTGCCGACGCCCGGCAGGCCGGTCAGCTCTTCAAAAGTAGAGGGAACGGAACCCCTATATCTCTCGACGATAATCCTGCTCAGCTTTTTCACATTCCGCGCTTTCACCCGGTAAAAACCGATGCCATACAGCGCTTTCTCGAGGTCCGAGACGGAAGCTTTGAGAAAATCTTCCGGTTTCTGATATTGTGCAAACAGTTTCTTGACCAGCGGAATGGTCGTCGTATCTTTGGTGCGGGAACTCAGCAAAGTCATGACCACCTTCTGGAATGGCGTATAGTTCTGTAACGCTTCCAGCATCGTCGGCTGATGCTCTTTTTCCAGCAGAGAAAATACTCTTTTGATTTCAAGCGGCGTTATCATCGTTTTTCTTCTTTTTTTTTAATGTGTCTATAAAAATAATCTGTTCTTCCCCAAGCTTTTTGCATCTGTTTCTTACGCTGCCAGAAGCACGATAACCGCCACCAGGAGCAAAGCAGCTGCCAGTATCGCTTTGAAAACCTTTTCCATATGTGCCATCCAGCGTTCCCGCTCCATATCAGAAGTCCCTTTTTGCTGCGCAGTCTGCTGCAGGCGTTTCCAGAGCTGTTGCATGCCCATAGTCAGCAGCAGCAGCGGCAGCAGGAAAATGACCAGGAAATAGAGGAACAGCGGCAGGGCTACCGCACTCGTAAACGAGGTTCGGGAAAATTCTCCCAGAAGCGCAAAGATCTTTCCCGGCGATGCAGCGCCCAGGAAAGCCGCCAGGAAGCCGATGCCAAATAACGTCAGCGGGGATGCTAGTGCTTTTTCAATGCGTGCCCAGCGTTTCTGCAGCTGCTCGGATAGCGGTATCTTTTTCTTGCGCAGGAAACTGGACAGCTGCACTCCTCCACCAAGAATTGCGAAGACCGCAACGATCGTTCGGAATCCTCCTCCGATGCCTAAATATGGGAGGAGCAGAAAGCCGAGCAGGAATAAAGCGGCTCCCATGCCGGCCGCAAGGCTCAGGCCGCGCTTCATCACGGAGGTGGGTGGGAAAAGTAAGCCGCTAGCAAAGAGGAAAAAGAGTAATCCCAATCCTGCCGGCAGGAAGGCATCCCGCAGCGCTGCAGTTGTTACCACGCCGAACGTGATGGTCTCAAGGATGTGCCGGGGCTCTTTCTCGCCCACGATGCCCACGCTGTCCTCAAGCACCGTCATCGGGCAGTCGCCGTTCTCTTCTTCCCGGACCTGCTGCGCCAGGAAATCCATGATCGGCTGCTTTCCGATAAGATAGCTTTTTCCTAGGAAAATGGCGGGAACGCCTTGCGAGGCTTCTGGAATGCTATGCCCTTCCAAAAACTGCCGGAACAAGAGCGCATCCTGCTCTTCATGGTAGGCATCAAAGCGCTCCACGCGCAGCTCCGGATACGTTTTTTCCAGCTCCTGCAGGAGCGTTTCTATATCCTGACAGGAAGCGCATTCTTTCCCGCTGAAAAAATAGATGCAATCAGTCTCTGCGGCGGAAGCCAAAGGAATTGCGCTAAGCAGGAAGCTCAATAACAGTAGTACCAAGAAAGATTTTGAGACTGCTCGCCGCTGCTGTTTCATGCTCTGCACCACTTTTTTCTTTCTGTTTTATTGTTTAAATAAAGATTCATAGCTTTTATAAACTTTTGCCCCGCTCTCTTCCCGCATGGTCCAGGAATTGACAACGGATACCTTCCAGAAAGATGTTTTAGAATCGCCTCTGCCCGTCATCGTTGATTTCTGGGCGAGCTGGTGCGGGCCCTGCCGGATGCTGGCACCGGTCTTCGAAGAACTGAGTAAAGAATATGCCGGCAAGCTCATCTTTGCCAAGATTTCTGTTGATGATCATCCGACTATTGCGCAGGAATATGACGTCAGCGGCATCCCCTGCCTGATTATCTTCTCTCGAGGGAAAGAAGCAGATAGGATTGTGGGCTTTCAGCAGAAAGCGCAGCTGAAAGAAAGGATTGGGCGGATTCTGAAAAAAGTTGTGCGGTGAAGGGCTGTGGCTAAAAATTCTCCGATAAAAGCGCCATCAAAGAAAAAGCGTGGATCGGCATTGCCCCGGGACTTGGAAGGAGCGGTGTACACCCGTTGGGAATACCAAGGTGAAGCTGGTCCCGAGCCCCGAGGCTGTACGCTGCATCGGACTCTTGCTGATTATCATGCTTTTCTGGACGCGGAGCATCATAGAGCTCAAGATGATGGGCTGGACTACCTCAAGCCCCATTCGGTGGGAGAGCCCAGCACCGTATATGTCAGCCCGGTGCTCTACCGCCAAATCCAGAATAGCACGTTCGGCGTACGCTGCTCTCCTGCAGACGAAAGCGCGCTGGTTGCTCAGGAAGACCTGTTTTATGGCAAAGCAAAATGGTAAGTAGTTTTGGACAGTTCTTTTTTTCCCATTTCAGCCGCTAAAAATTTATATATTAACCCTTGCCCGAGCATCTCATGGCCCTTGAAAACATCCTTGCCGTTATCTTTGATTTCGACCTGACCCTCTCTGCGGAATATATGCAGGCAGCACTCTTTCGCAAGTACCACGTGGAAGGAAAAGCTTTCTGGCAGGAGAAAGACCAGGCGATTGCTGCTGCGAAAGAAAAAAGCATCAATCTCGATGATGAGTGCGCGTACCTGAATCTTATGCTGCGGTATGTCCGCAAAGGCCATTTTCCCAAACTCTCTAACGCCGAGCTCCGCGAACTCGGAAAAGAGGTGCAGCTGCATGCCGGCTTGCCGGAGTTTCTTCCCCGCCTTAAAGAACAGATAACTGCTGATCCGGCGTATGCACCGTACAATGTGCAGCTTGAGTTCTATGTCATCAGTTCCGGGCTGAAAGAGATGGTTCTCGGCAGTGCGCTGGGGCCCTGCCTGACGGGCGTCTTTGGCGCAGAGTTTCTGGAAGATGGGCAGGGCACTATTGCCGAAATCGCCCGGGTTATCGGCCATGCCAAAAAGCCGGAGTTTATTCATCTGATCAACAAAGGGGGAAATGTCAATCCGGATATTGACCTGAACGGCATGCTGCCTCGGGACTTGCGGCGGGTGCCTTTTGAGAATATGCTCTATATCGGCGATGGGGCGAACGATGTGCCCTGCTTTGAGACGCTGAACAAGCGCGGCGGCAAGAGCTTTGCCGTCTATAATCCGGCCTCCAAAGAGGCCTTCCGACCGGCGTATGCCTTGCAGCGGGATAGCCGCGTGCTGGCTTTCGGCCCTGCTGATTATCAGAAAGGCAGCCATACAGCAAGAGTTATTGAACGGATGTTGCGGGAGATGATGCAAGAACAGATTGAGTCGCGGGAAGAAGAGATTAGAAAGAGAGCCTCTCCCGGGCCCAAGCACATTGCGTAGGGAACAACTATGATACTGCCAAAACAGGAGCCACAACAGCTCTCATCTGAACAGCTTTCTTCTCAGAGAATCCCATTAGTTGAAGCACTTTCCCCAGAGCGGCATTACATCATTCGCCGCGCTGCCGACTTGGGCTACGACCTTCGTTGTGATTTTCGTGCGTATCGCCATTCTGTTACTACAGATACCTGCCATGAGAAAGCCGCTTTGCTGCAGCAAATTTTGCCAGAAGAAGATTGGTCACCAAACCGCGTCATCAAAGCTTTGTATGGCGTCATCGGATCTGAACCGTACGTGTTCGTGCTGCCGGAGCTGCGGATGGGAAAGCATGCCGTAAAAAAGAAGCCTCATAATGGGGGAAGCCTGCGAAAGCGCCGGACGCTCAATCGCTTGGGGAAAAGCTTTGGCATCATCAATGAACGTGTCGTCAAGAAGCTTTTTGCTGAAGCTGGATGGCAATTCCAGGACGATCGGCTTGTCAAAGAGCTTTACCCCGAAGCAGAATTGCCTTCCTCAGACTATCGGCCTTTCTTTGCCCCGTGGGTGCCCCGTATGCGGTTTGATAACTCGGTTATAGAAGTTATCCCAGAAAGATACGAAGCGGTGTATGACAGAAATGAGTGCATCCCGTCGAGCATGGAATCCGGCACCTGCACGCCTTTCGTAAGCTTTGCAGAGATGCACTTAAATCCGCTGGAGCGTGGGAGAATAAATGAGAACTATGGCGGCATTCGGGCCGTTTTTATCCATGACGAGCCGTCTCTGGATGAGAAGCTTGTTGACATCTCTGTCGGCGGCCGGGGTGCAGAGGCACATAAGACTTCTCTGCATCTGCCATACAAAGCGATTTATGAAATTCTGGTGGCGGCGTACGGTGAGAAGAAGATTTTTAAGATGGCGTTTTGGTGAATGTATGTTCTGAAGTTTCTAAATGCTTTAAAAGTCTAAAGATGTTAAGTGCGTATTCGGAGGCGAATTTTCCATGGTAGTCATTATAGACCCAGAGTATCAGGAAGAATTAAAGAGAGCTGAGGAAAAGATGGAGTGGTTGAGGAGTTTGGATGATCCGACCATCTGTCGGATAAGCGCCCTGGAAGCCCAGCTGCAACAAGATATTTCAAAAGCCCTAGCCGGGGTTTTGCAGGAGTATGGGGCAACCGGAGAGTTTTGTTTCACCGTCTATCGAGAACGGGGGACTATAGAAGCATTGAAAGGCCAGCGTTTAGTTTTCCCAACATCATGTTATGCGCAAGGTTCTACGACGGTAGAACGTCCCGACGATATTGACTCTATTTAGGCACAAAGATGAGGGGCTTATAAGCCAAAAGCTTTTCTTTAGAATTCTCACCACCATCTTTTCATCAATTCCGCCAGGACAAAAGAAGTTATTTTTTCCGTATCAGCTTTTCCGTTTTCGGTCCGTACTTGCAGAGAATACTGCTGCGTGTTGAAAATGTCCATCTGCCTCTGCAATTCTGCGATGGATTCTTCTGGGCGTCGGGCATGCAGGATTTCCGGCGTGTTCCAGAGAAGGATGGAGAGCGTTGGCTTGGGGAACAGTTTTACGAGCATTTTCTTAACAGCCAGCGGCACGTGCTTTATGAGCAGAATGTCTGAACAGTAGCGATCGGTGATGACGATCGTCCTCTTCAGCCGCAAAGGGAGGATGGTGAAGAGAAAACGAAGATATAAGTCGATGGCGAAAATCGGCGCCATGAGAGTGTAAAGCACAGAGCGGAGAAGATGGCGTTTTTCTTCTTTGTTTTTGCCTATCATTTCTTTCTGCGCATCCCGTTGCTTTTCCGCCCGCTTGTAGGCCCTCCCCATGCTGCTAAACGGGAGGATGTTCTGCCTTCCCCGCCCGACGTAGACGATGGCAGCTTTTCTTCCGGTTTTCTCCAAGGCTTCCCGAAGCGCTTGCACAAGCGTGCTCTTTCCTGCGCCGTCCGGTCCAACAATGCTGATGAGTGGGGCCATCTGAAAAGGATTCTTTTTCTGCAGCAGCCAGCGCCAGGAGAGTGCCGCAAGTGTTCCGATGCGCTTTGGTTTTTTGCAGACAAAGATGCTGAGGGGAAAGAACGGCTTTATCGCCGTGAAGTTTCCTGCTTCGGCTTTCTCTAACAATTGGCGGGCAATGTTCCGGGTAAAAATGCGGCTCAATTCAACCGAGATTTTTTCCTTATCGGCGTGCAGTGTTTTCAGAATCTGCTGGTATTTCGGCTTGAAGAAGCGCTTGCCCAAAATGGAGTGAGCCATAAGCATGACATAATAATCGTCGTCAGAAAGCGCCGAGAAAAAAACCGTTTTTTTCCGTCTCGCAAAAATCTCTTCGCCGAGATAGCGCATATCATTCCAGTGGATGCCGCCGACCTGCAGATCAAAGCTGACTTTCTGCAGCCCGAGAACTTTGAAATAGGCTTTGTGCACGAGCGAGAACTGCTGGGTGCGCTGCTCGAATCCGAACCGGCGGAGGATGGCATCAGCTTTGGGCAGATCGTCTTTGGCGATAGCGGTGTCCAGGCTTTCCGGGAGCAGGCTTTCGTCGAGCAGAAACTCATAATTCCGCAGCAGGCAGTAGCGGACGTGTTCTTGCTCGAAGGCGATAAGGACGCTGCGGAGGATTTCTTTTTGGGCCATTTACTAACCAAACCACCCTAATACTTGGTACACCAAAGTTGTTTCATTTTCTCTTATCTCCTAACTGCTTGACGCTTTTGTTATTCACCAATGTTTTTATCTGTGATATAGCAATTTTGTTTAACCTGACAAGCCTCTCACTTTGCCCAATACCCTCCTTAATAAACTCCGAATTTAAGGTTTCTAAGTTCGCTAAGACAACCAATTGAACAACGTTTGCATAATCTCGCATATTGCCTTCTAAATATTTATTTTTCTCTCTCCATTCTTTAGCAGTTTTCCCAAATAAAGCTTTATTGAGAACATCAGCTTCAGAGGCATAAATAATTTTAGCATCATTTAAAGAGATCTCCGGCGGGATTAAATTTTCTTTAATTGCATCTGTATGGATTTTATAATTAATCTTTACCAATTCTCTCTTCACATCCCAGCCTAACCGAAGCCTTTCGTTTTCTTCAAGCTTCAATCTTTGGAACTCCTTAATGAGATACAGCTTAAACTCCGCAGAGACCCACGAAGCAAATTCAAAAGCGATGTCTTTATGTGCAAAAGTTCCTCCGCCCTTGCCTGACCGGGAAATTAAACCGGCAGCATCGGTCTTTTCAATCCATCTCTGAGGTGATAATACGAACGCATTTGAGCCTGCTTGTCTTAGAAAGGAGTCGAATTCGACCCCTTTAAAATTGGGGTTGTTTATTTCCTCCCATAAACCCAAAAATTCAATTGTACTCTTGCTTCGAAGCCAATTTTTAACAACGTCTTTTGGCTCATCAGGATTTTTATACCGGGCAATATCTGTTAAAGAGATATATTCTTCCGCTTTTTGAGAAAAAATAACTATCTCTTTTCCTTTAACATTTATTGTTTTTTTCATGTTTTTAAATGCTGCGTGTTCTACCAGTTTCGTTTCGGTGAGTTGGAGTGGGGGCATTTTATATCAGTTGCTACTAAAAAAGTATTAATACCTTTAAATGTTGCGTTAATTTTAGGTATCCATCAGAAGCACCCCAAATAACTCTCAGATAGAAAAATAATCAGGAGAAAAAACTATACAAGCCATAGGCATAGGGAGTTAGGCCCAGCATAAGCCCCCCGACCGAGATGGCATGGCCCTGCACTTTGGTTTTTCTGACAAGAGACTGATATCTTTCAAGGCTTTCCCGCAACCGTGCGGCATGGGCTGCTGCCCGTTCGGCAATCTTTGGATCACGCACGCCATGTTCTAAAAAGTATTTTATCTCCCAAGCATGGGCTGCTCCGACAACAATCGTCCTGAGGTTGCCGACATCTGCATGACGAACAAACTCCGCCTGATAGGCGGATCGTCTTTGATTGGAAGTATATCGTATCTTTTTCTTTCTTTCCTGTAGCTCGATTTCCATGGCAGGAGGAAGGTCATGGCCTAGGAGCGCCAGCGTCTGGGGGTCGTACGTTTGGGAGATATAGGCGGACATTGCTAATTTGACTTGTTGTTTGCGGGGGACGGACGGAGAGATTTTTTGTTTGGCAAGATAAACTGGAGCAAGTGCCAGTGCCAGAGGGCCGAAGAGCCCTGTTTTGAAATGCAGAGTAAATTTCAGCCACTGCAGGGCAGGAGAAACACCGTGGTCCAGAATTTCTATATGCTCTTTGGTGAGATTTAAGTCCTGTGGCAAATATTGCTCACAAAACATCACTTCTTCGTCAGCGAGGCTTTTCTTGAGGAGTTCTCTATACCCCTCGTCCGGCTTCCAGCCATTATAAGAGTGTATAATCCCAAAAATCCGATACGTGGTATTCTTTACCATGACCTCTAGAGGAGAGATTTTTTCTGGGGGAGGGCTATCCCACCTTGAGAACCCCTTTTTCTGATGCTCTCTCCAGTCCGGCCAAAGAACTTCAAGAAGATCGCTCTCGCGAGCAAATGAATAGCCGTGGGATTCATACAGATGTATGAGCTCTTCGATGGACTGGGCATTATTGATTTGTTCCAAAGAGACCGGAGTGGTGCTCTGCAGATGTCCGTTGTATGGTTGCATGAGCCACTTTTTTCCCAGAATCTTTTTAAAGATTCTGCTTTCCTTTCTGGCCATGCACCAAATTGCCCACGGCGCCGAAGCCATCCTGTACCAAGACGATAATCGCATCATCAAAGAGCGGCCGGTCAAGCAGTACCGCCTGCCCGTCCTCGATGATGCTTTGCGGAAATTCCGCACCAAACGGGAAGCTAAAGTGCTGCAGAAATTAGCGCTGCTGCAGTTTCCCGCTCCCCGCCTGCTGGAAACGGCAGAGAAAACTACGACACTCGTGATTGAACGTATTCCGGGAAAGAAAGTGCGGGATGTCCTTTTGGACGAGAAAACTCCCGTGAACACCATTTCATCTCTTGCTACAGAGATTGGTGAGCAGGTTGGGAAGCTCCATGCGCAGCATATCATCCACGGCGATTTAACGACGTCCAACATGATCCTGCACCAAGAGAAGAAACAAGTATTCTTCATTGACTTTGGGCTGTCGTTCTTTTCAGAGAAAATAGAAGACCAAGCGGTCGATCTATTTCTTCTGGAGCGGGCGCTGGCGAGCACGCATCATGCGCTCTATCCGGGGATATTTGACGAGGTTCTGGTGGGTTATAAACAAGCATACGCCGAGGCTGCTGCGGTTCTGGAGCGGCTGGAAGAGGTACGGAAGAGGGGGAGGAATAAGAGATAAAGAAAGCAGTTCCACCCCCTCAATTAGAGCATTGAACCCCCTGTCTTTGACAAACAAAAAATTCCATGGGAGTATTTATATAGAAATCATTCTTTGGATACTAAAATGGCAGGCATAACTGTTTTTGATACGTATGAACAAGCAGATCCTACTTTAGCTAAGTTGTCAGAAGACAATGAGAAAGCACTAGAGAGGCTGTCGGAAATCGGAGAAGAGAAAGAAAGAGAATACCGGCAACAAACAGGCTATGATGATAGATTAAGGGAACAACAGAAAGGTGATATAAGCCCCATTAATCCAAGTATCATTGCTTTGCCGGAAGACGAATATCAAAGAGTATGGGCAGATGCTGGGAAAGGATTAGAATTTATTTGTGCAGTTAGTCTCAGTGCTTATGGTGCGACTTATTCTTTTTCTGGGGATGGAATGAGCCAATATCCAACAGATAATGATTATACAACGATTAAAGAATTAGTCGATAGTGTTAAAGGATATTTAGCACAACTGAACACTGCTTATTATGGAGCAACTATCGAGCCATTTGTTTATACTATCGCAGAAGAGATAACATTAGGTGATGAGGGAAAACAAGGCTTGCAGGAAAGCAGGAGACAATTAGACGGTTTTGGGGCAGAAGAACTAACCGATTTAGAGGAAGAAGATCTAACTCCTGAAGATAAGAAAGCAATGGGTGATTTCATTTCAGCTATGCTGGCTTCTGCTGATGTACCGGTAAGAGGCCTCAATGCAGAGGAAAGAGCCGAGTTTGAGAGACTGTTTTATAGTCAGTAATTAAAGTATAATTCTATCTTTTTTCTTCCTGCCAACACGATTTTTTCGGAGCGTTCACTCCCACCTCCTTCCCACCGTTCCCCTCCTCCCCCTCTCTCCTTTCGTCTCATCCCAGAAAAAGCCCGCTGCTGCCAATCGCTCCCGCACGAGCGGCGCACAGGAATACGTTGCAAGTACTGCACTCTTCTTCATCACCCGGCATACATCCTGTAAAAACGGCACTTCCCACAACTCCGGCGTTTTCTCCGGAGGAAACGGATCAAAGAATATCGCATCAAAATGCTCTGCCGAAAGCTCTGTTATTCGCTTCCGGGCATCACCCAGCAAAATTTGTACCTTGACGCTCTTTTCCTGAAAAGCAAATGTCGGTGGGATCAGCCTCTTGAAATGCGTATAAGATGGTATGGGAAATTGCATCGCCGCAATCTGTTGGAGAATTCTGGTGTCTTTCTCCAGCCCCACCACACTGATTGCACATTGCGGATTCTGCTCCAAAGCATGATGAATGGCCATCGCCGCATTATATCCCAGCCCAAACCCGATGTCCAGAAGCCGCAGCTCGCCCCGTTTCGCCAGCTCCCGGATGTTGCACGGCACCACATACTTCTCCATCGCCTCAGCAACCGCCCCCGCCTGCGAATGATAGCATACCTGCAGCTCTTCGTTCAGGAATGTCTGCGTGCCATCAGCGAGCGTAATTTTCCGGAGCATGGGCAAGAATCTCTGCTCTTCCTTTGCGCACCAGAAGGTCCACTACTTCCGGGAACAGCCGGGTTTCTTCTCCGGTGTCAAAAGGGCCATAGGCTTTCAGGTCTTTCCAGACAAAGCTGGGCGTGGGCTGGAGGAAGCGGATGAGCACCATTTTTGGCTCTTCCGGCGCAATCCGCACAAGTGGTTTCTCTTCTTCGGTGACTGTGGTGTTCTGTTCTAGAGCACGGGTTTCGCCCGTGATACTTCTTTCCGTGGTTTCCGCTTCATTCTGCTCTTCAGAAGCAGCAGCGAGAGGTGTTACATCTGCCAGCGGCGTTTGTATCTCGGAAGCTTCAACTTCTCTTCTCAAGAGAGGCAGTGAAGGAAGCGTGGTGTCTCCCGCGATATCCGGCGCTTCCGCGCGCCACAGGCGGAATAAAATTCCTCTGCGGTATTTGTTCAGGATGTCTATTAATTCCTGATAAAATTGCTTCTCTTCGGGAAGCATGGAGCTGAGATCGATAAGGTCGGAATTCGTCCGGCTTTTGTTCAAAGCAATGGCGATGACTTTCTTCTCGCGCTTGTCGTACAATTCTTTCAGGATGCGTTGGATGCTCCGCAATTCGTACGCCAGCTTCTCCCGCTCTCCCGTAGCAAAGAGCTCTTCCTGCTCTTTCCGGCTGTCGAACAGGGCTTTCTTCTCTTTGAGATATGCCACCACATCGACAAAGAAAGAATCTTTTACTTTCTGCAGGTCCTCTTTTTTCTTCTCGTTCCGCAGGCAGTCGTACAGCGTCTCCAGCGTGATCTGAATCTTATCCATACCTCTCAAATCCACCCCCGAAAGAAACAGGGCTCCTTTCTTTATAAAACTTTATCGCTCCTGGAGAGAGCACTATCGTTTTACTACTTATAGATTACATTTTTTTGCATAAATTTATAAAGAAACGGCCGTATTGGAGCGCATGGTCCCTTTGCACTTCGAAACGCTCTCTTTTGCCGAGCGGGATGCCTTTTTAGAGGTAACGCTCCTCCGCCTTTTTGCAACGTCTATCCCCAAAGAAGAAGTCGGGCAGATCGCGCCTTTCTCCCTGGCTGATCCACAGACGCTGCTCTTTGAGCACAAAGATGGTGAGAAAGTGGAAACAAGATTCTCTTTTCTCTTAGCCAAATATTTTGAGTCCCTAAAGACCAAGCTGACGGGCAATCCTGCCACGTACGTGCATCGCCATTCGGG
>CAZOPZ010000002.1:15727-28021 GCA_964582035.1 uncultured Methanosarcinales archaeon
CCATCATCGAGATCAAGCCGGTGACGTCCTGCAATCTGGATTGCATCTATTGCTCGATTTCCGAAGGCCTCTCTTCGACAAAGCAGGATTTTGTCGTCGAGAAAGACTACCTTGTTGAAGAGCTTGACAAGCTGCTGGCTTTTGTTCAGGGACCAGTCGAAGTGCATATCGGCGTGCAGGGCGAGCCTTTCCTCTATGCGGACCTGGAGCCGCTCTTTGCGGATTTGCAGGCCAGAGAACTGATTCACACCATTTCCATCGACACCAATGGCACGCTGCTGAACAAAGAAAAAATCGATCGCCTTGCGGCTTTCACCAAACTGCAGCTGAATCTCTCGTTGGATGCGCTTGATCCCGAGAAAGCGAAAGTATTGGCGGGCGTGAAAAGCTACAGCATCGAGCACGTGAAAGAGGCCATCGCCTATGCCAGCAAGAGATTGAACGTCATCGTCGCTCCGGTGCTGACAAAAGGCTACAATGAAGAGGAGATGGAGAAGATCATTGGCTGGATAAAAACGCTGGACCCGCAGCCCAAGCTGGGCATCCAGAATTTCCTGCGCTATAAGACCGGCCGCAAGCCGGCGGAAGAAATTCCCTGGGAAGAATTTTATGCATTGCTCGACGCCTGGGAAAAGAAGCATGGCATAAAGCTCCGCTGGTCGAAAGAAGACTTTCTGGTGAAAGAAACGAAAGAATTGCCCAAGCCTTTTTCCGTCGGGGAGGAGGTCACCGCTATAATCACCTGCCGGGACCGCTTTCCGAACTCGGTCATTGCGGTTGCGCAAGGCCGCACCATTTCTGTTCCCGGCGTGCCGCTGCAGAAAGGGAAAAAGGTCCGCGTGCGGATTACCCGCGACAAGCACAACATCTTTGCTGGAGAAAGGCTATGAAGCAGCTGGAACTGGATTTTGTCGTCGAAGAGAACGCAGCCGCTGTCGAGGATGGTACATCATTGGAAGCCGTTTCTTATGGGGCACTTGAAGAAGCAGTAAAAAATGAGCAGGGCCCGCCGGAATATTCTCCCCACTCTTCCCAAAAATCTTCTCCATCTTCCCCCTCTGAGCAGCTTCCGCGCCGCTATCATGTTCCGGGCATGACGGAAAATCCGTGCGTTATTTACGGCATGGTCCGGCGTTGGATAATGGATTTCCATCAGAGGAATGGGATGAAGCTTCCCAAAGGATTTTACCAGCGGGACAAGACGCAATTAGTCGGCATGTTTTATGGGATGCTGCGGACGTACGAAATTTCGCTGGACGAGATTGTGCAAAAGGAATAAGCGCTTTTGATCTTACCTATCTCTAATAAACTTTTTCTTCTTTTCCATCAAACGCACATAATTATCTTTAGACACGACCGGCTCTCCTGTTTCTTGCTCTAATTCTTTTCTGGCGTTCTGAGCTATTTGTCCGCCTCTTTTTGCAGCGTGCTTACTTTCATTAAAACCTTGAGCGTCTCTGGTTCTGGTGATGTCAGTCGTTGCTTTTTCTCCAAGCATCGTGAAAATGAGCTCCCAATCAGTCATGTGATCGCGAAGATTCTGATTGAGCTTTGTTAAGCCCTTAAACTGCTTATATTCCCTAACGTTTTTTCCGAATGTTGCTTTGGTGATCTCGTTGGTCAGAATGGCAAAATCTCTCTCTTCCTGAACACCTCTGGATTTCCATTCGTCCGTTAAATCCTGCCTGATAGCAATGCCTCTTAGCCTTTTGTCTATCCAGTCTTTTGGATAGCCTTTGAGTTCATAGTATTCTTTGACTCTATCTTGAGCTAATTCTGGATTTTCAATTTCTTCAATACGCTCTTTTCCAACTTGGGCTAACCACATCTTAAACGGCTCTGTTTTTTTTGAGGGAATAGATTGGATTATCCTAAAAACTGATTTGGTATTGGTGCAATCAGTTTCCCTTAATCTCCCATCTGGGGCTGGCAATTTCAACCGGTGACAATTTGTCACCACTTCACTCCCCTCCTCCCGAAGCCTTTGACTGAGCTTATTCCAATATTTTCTGGCAGTCTGAAAGTCTTCTTGTTCAGTTAAAACAGCGATAATATCAATGACAGAATAATACCATTCGTTATCAAGCCAAAGCCTGCGAATTTTCCTGTCCTGAAAAACAATTAACCCCTTTTGTGATTTCTCTCCCATCTTATATACTAAAAATAACCTTTAGTTTAAATACTTTCTTCAAAACGATTTGCTCCCTATTTCCCTCACACCACTTCCTCTATCTTTCCTTTGAAGAATGTTCGCAGCTCTTCCGTCCAGCTCTGCATCATTCCCGCATCTTTCCGCAGCTGCTCCAGCACGTCTTTGCGCATATTTCCGTCGGAGATAAAGCGCACCAGCTCTTCTTTGACGTACACGGGAACATCTTTCAAGGCCCAGACTTCCATCTTTAGCTTTTCCTGCAGCAGGTCTTTTTCATCATCCCGCTTCTTCTGCAGCTCTTCCCAGAAGCGCTGATAGGAGAATTCCTGCTCGTGCTTCAGCTTCTGCTTTCCCTGCTTCAGGGCAATCCGTGCTAAAACCGTCTCGTGCATGCGCCGCAGGAATTCCTGCTTGTCTTCGATGCGGATGATGTCACTATAGCCGGAGATGATCAGCCCAAAGGCAAAAGGGCTCGGCACTGCGGTGTCCTGCTCTTCGACGGTTATCCGGCCGTCCTGCACCTGCGTGATGATCTCCTGCGTGTGCGCAAAGTCCATCAGGTCATCCAACACTTCCCGCCGCGCTTCTTTCAGGACGGGAAATTGCTCGCTGATGCGCTTCACGGCGGAAAACAAAATGCGGCTGCCCACTTGCATCCGGCCCACGTTTTTAGTCTGCCCTTTGTACTGCCGCAAAATCATCAGTGCTCTTGTCGCGCAATGGCGGAATCTCCTCGCCAGGATTTCGCTCCGCTCGATGCTCTGCTCTACAAACGGGCGGAACTCTCCGGCAGTGAGCAGCTGCAAAGCTCGTACCGCATTGAACGCTTTCTCTGCCGAGAGATAGAAGCCATTGTCGGTTATCCCCACCTCTACGTCCCGATGCTGGGTCCTGCCGATGGCAAAAGCCAAAGCCCGAGAAAGGCAATCGTTCACGCGCCGGCCAAAGAGCGTATGGAAGATGACATATGTTCGTCCCCTGTCGACATATCTCTCGACAACAATCTTGCGGTCAGAAGGAATCTTGCTGAAATGAAATTGCTCGTAAAAGTAGAGATAGATGCTTTCTGCCGCTTTTTCATCGACAGGAAGATACTCCTTGATGAACTTTTCGATTTCTTCTTTGCTCCGGCCGTTCGCAAAGCGCTCCTCCAGCAGGCGGCGGAACTTGCTGATCTCCATCGCTAAATCAAAAGATAGCGGCAGCATTTCGGAGAACCAGCTGGGCACCGTCGGCGGGCGGTTTACGGAGGAATCAACCTGTGCCGTCATGCCCCGCGAGAACTTGAAGCGATAGACATCTCCCCCCAAAACGAACACATCGCCGGGCTTTAAGCGCTCTAGAAATCCTTCGTCGATCATGCCCACGACCTGCTCGCCGACTTTTACCGTAACATAGCTTTCCTCGGGGATCGTGCCGATGTTGGTCATATAGACGATGCGCGCCATTTTCCCTCTCTTGCCGATGTTTCCCGTCTCGCGGTCATACCAAATTCTCGCATAGACATGGCGGTCTTCCAGGCTGGCGTATTCGCCGGATAAGTACTTAATCACTTCAAAAAAATCGTTCCAAAGCAGGGTGTGATAACAATAGCTTCTCTTGAGCAGCAGGAAGAGGTCATGCACGGAAATGATGCCATTGATGGCAATGCCATAGATGTGCTGTGCTAAAACATCCAGCGCATTATGCGGGATATGCACGCGATCGATTTTCCGTTCCAAAGCTGACTTTAAGAGCAGCGAGCATTCTACTAAATCATCCCGGTCCATGACGATGATTCTTGCTTTTACGATCGCATGCAGCTGGTGCCCGGCTCTTCCGGCGCGCTGCAAAAATCGTGCCACGGATTTGGGGCTGCCCAGGCAGACGACGAGGTCCACGTAGCCGATGTCGATGCCGAGCTCTAGGGAGGTAGAAGAGACCACTACTTTCAATTTTCCCTCCCGAAGGTTCTGTTCTGTTTTCAGGCGCTGGGACTTGCTCAGGCTGCCGTGATGGGCGGCGATGCTTTCGGTACTGTACTCTTTTGGAAACATCTCTTTGAGCGTGTGCACGACGCGTTCCGTGGCGCTTCTGGTGTTGGTGAAGATCAGCGTCGTTTTATGCTCCTGCACGAGCTGATGCATCAATTCGTACATCTTGCGGTGCTTCAGCAGATAGTCCGTCTCGACTAGCCCGCGCACCGGGCTGAGGACTTTCAGGTCCATCTCCTTCAGGAACTGCACGTCGATGATCTGGCAGTCCCGCTCCTTTTCATCCTGATAGCCGACGAGAAACTTGGCGATCTCTTCCAGCGGGGCGATGGTGGCGCTTAGCCCCACGCGGCTGAAGCCGGGAGAGAGCTGCTGGAGCCGTTCTAGAGTAAGGCTGAGATGCACGCCGCGCTTGTTGTCCGCAAGTGCATGGACTTCATCGACGATAACCCATTGCACGGCGGTGAGGTATGCGGAGAATTTTG
This sequence comes from uncultured Methanosarcinales archaeon, assembly GCA_964582035.1. Classification (GTDB taxonomy): domain Archaea; phylum Nanobdellota; class Nanobdellia; order Woesearchaeales; family GW2011-AR9; genus JAUYQE01. Next base: position 20,338 of record CAZOPZ010000002.1, read on the forward strand.
GCGAGTTGAGCACGATGGCCAAGGACTCGGGAGTCGTGATAAGAATATGCGGCGGGGCGTGCAGCATCTTGGCTTTTTCATAACTCGTTGTGTCTCCGGTGCGCACGCCGACGCGGATGCCGAGGGGCTTTTCGTTCAGCGCTTCCATCTCCTGCAGTGGCGTTATCAGGTTGTGCTTGATGTCCACGTTCAACGCTTTCAGTGGCGAGATGTAGAGGGCATAGACACGGTCTTCCAGGATGCCTTTCTTTGCGGAATCAACCAGCTCATTGAGAATGGCCAGGAATCCCGTCAGCGTTTTTGTCGCTCCTGTCGGCGCAGAAATGAGAACGTTTTTCCGCTGGTGGATCTCCATCACGCCGTAGAGTTGGGGCAGCGAGAATTCCTGATATTTGCCGAAGAACCACCGGTTCAGCAGGGGGTGCAAAATAGCTTTGAGCTGCAACGGCGTATATGGTTCGGTGAGGGTGGTTATCATATCTAGAAACTATAGGTTTGAGTGGTGCGGAACTTCTCTGAGCTCTTTATAAAACTGTTGCTGGGAAATGGTGTTGAGTTCGTTATGTTTTTTTATCCTCTTCTTTCTCTTTCTCCACAATCTTCTCCAGCAGCGACACAAAGGTCTGGAACCGTTCCAGCGTCTCGCGCTTCTGGCCCGGCTTGTTGCGCAGCGCATTCAATTCGCTTCCCAAGCACGCATGAACCCGCTGCACGTCGCGGGAAAAAAGTGCCAAAGACATGGCACTTACCTCATTCCCTTTTTCTTCAAATGCAAAGCATTCCGGGTACGTAAAGTCCGGATTGCGAAAATCGCCGAAATAGAACGCGATTCGGCGCAGTTCCTTTTGTTTCCAGTCATATTCATAGACGATTGTCTGGGGATTTACCCGTTCATAATCCTTCTGCATGGGCATAAAACCATTATAAACTGCCTTTGCTTCAAATTCCGCGAGATGCAGGGAAAGAAGGCTCGGCTGGTTGTTCGGGCGAAGCACTTCCAGAAAAACGGCCACGGTCATCTGCGGCACTTTCAGGTGCGGGATGGCGTACTGGAGGGTTTCGATCATGGGATGGCCGCTCTATTTTCTGCTGCTTTGTTTTTGGCCGTAGCCAGTATGATCCGTTCCACCAGTGGGATAAGCTGCTGATAATTCTCCTGTTCCTGGCGGGTTGCAAGGATCAGATGGGACTGCAGATATTGCTGCTGTTCCTGCAAGCCAGAAAGCACCCGCTGCAGGTATTTTCCGAAGCGCTCTTTGTCCTGTTCGCCGGGAAGGAATGGCTTGCCTTCCTGATGCTCAGGCGTCCAGCGAAAATGGGGATCCTTAAAATTGCCAAGGTAGCGGCACATGCTCAAGAGCTCTTCTTTGCGGCAATCATAGATATACGCGACGGTTCTCAGGTTCTCTCGGATATAGGTCTCTTTATCGCCTTTTCGTTCTTTCTTCGGGTTATAGAGAAGGCGGTGCACGGACAGGATTTTCGGCCCGCGATAGATGTCTTCCAGCAATTCCAGAAAGACTGGTTCGTGGACGGGTGCGGACTCATGTGCGATAATGAATTCCAGAGTTCTTATCATAAAAGGAAAGGAAGTAAATCTTCTATAAAATGGTTATGCAGCGATTTACGGGACTGCCAGAACTTCGTCGGCTCTGTCCTCAATCTCGCTGTCGCTCGACCGCCACAAACTATATTAAACGCTTTCCCTTTTCTATCAGCATGATCATTGTTCTTCTCGGCCCCCCGGGCAGCGGCAAAGGCACGCTTTCGGAACGGCTGGAGAAAGAATTTGGTCTCTTTCATCTCTCTCCGGGGCAGCTCTTGCGGGAGGAAGTGAAGAGGGGCACACCATTGGGAAAGAAGATTGCTTCGTACATCGATAAAGGCCATCTCGTTCCCACGAATTTTGTGGTGGAGATGGTCCGGCTGGAGATGCGCGGCAAGAAAAAGGTCATCCTTGATGGCTTTCCCCGGAACCGGGAGCAGGCAGAAGCTTTTGCTGATGTGAAAGTCGATCTGGTGCTGTATTTGGACGTTTCAGAGAAAATAGCCGTGGAGCGCCTTTCCGGGCGGCGCGTGTGTACCCAGCAGAAGCATGGGTTCCACATGCGGTATTTCCCGCCCAAGAAAAAATTGGTTTGTGACTATGATGGCTCTTCTCTCACAAAAAGGAAAGATGATGCGCCGAAGGTAGTCAAAGAGCGGTTTCTGGTGTATGAGAAAGAGACCAAGCCGGTGATTGCATATTACCGGAAGAAAGGGTTGTTGATGGAAGTGGACGGGAATGGGGATCCTGGCGACGTGTATGGGGCGGTGAAGAGGATTGTCCGCACGTTGTAACCATAATTTTCTTTGCGCTTTTTCTGGGGTTTACTCGGTTATTTTTTGTTAGGAAACATTTAAATAATACTTACCTTTAAGGTAATCATTATGGCAAGACCGAGCCGGGAAAATCAAGTGCTTGAACTTTTTTTCAACGAGCCGACGAAGCAGTGGCATTTTTTTCAGATCTTGAAAGAAGTCCCTCTTCCCGCGAATAAAGTGAGCAAGTGGCTGAAGAAATTTCAAAAAGAAAGGCTCATCAAACGAATAAAACCCCGTGGGAAAATGCCTTTTTACCAGGCTTGTTCTGATTCCCCTCATTATGGGAACAGAAAACGTTTCTTTGCTTTTAATCACTTTAACACCGTCGGGCTCTTTGACTACCTCTCTTCTCTCGAAGGGGCCGAGGTGGTTATTCTCTTCGGCAGTTTTAGCCGGGGAGATTGGTATAAAGAGAGCGATATCGATTTGTTTATATATGGGGAGGTTAAAAATCTTAACTTGGGTCCATTTTACTTTGCGCTGCATCGTGAATTTCAGGTGTTTGTAGGAAAAAACAGGACCGACCTTCAAGAGATGGGCCCGGCTCTGCTTAAGAACATTATTCGCGGAGTGAGCATTAAAGGAAGTATTCCCCCGGTAGTCTTGGAACATGCACTCGTTTGATAAGCCCTTATTTTTTCTTTTTTCTTTTCCTTCTTTCCCTCTACAAATCTTTATAAATAACCCGCAAAATAAGTACCCACAACGCTGAGACCGCCCACAGGCGTGAACTGAAAAGTTCTTCAGTCTCGGAATCCGGAGGTAAACACCATGGTTGACGTCAAACTCGTTTTAGGAACAACAGAAGGAAAAACCTTCCAGAAAGAAGTAAAAGGCCCGGAAGCAGACCGGCTGCACGGGAAGAAGATAGGGGATACAATCACCGGCGAAGAGCTGGGCTTTCCCGGCTATGAATTCTTAATTACCGGTGGCTCGGACAAAGCGGGTTTCCCCATGAGAAAAGGGATTCAAACGCCCCGCAAAGTCATCCTGACGGCTGGTGGTGTTGGCTATTCCGGCAAAGACCGCAACAAAAGCCGGCAGAAAGGCATCATTGTCCGCAAGACCGTCTGCGGTGAAAGCATTACTGGCAGTATCCATCAAGTCAACCTGAAAGTGCTGAAAATTGGTTCGCAGCCTTTGGGTGAAGCTGCTGCAGAACCGTCCCCGAGCTGAGAGTATGCATAAAAACTAGCAGGTGAAAGAGGGTATAAACTATGGGCAATACTGACAATTCTTTAGAGTCTACATTAGAGGGGATTGACCTTGGGTTGAAAGTTGCTGAAACAGCTATCAACCATTTGGAAGAGGGAAGATTAGAACTTCAACGTCGCCGTAGCGAGATCTATCTGCAGCTAGCCCAAGAAGACCCCGAAGCACTAGCTGTTTCCGACAGTTGTTCTGATCAAGGCAGTTTAAATACTAAGAACCGCCGTTTAATAGCGGTGATTTATTATGTGGTTCGTGAATTGGAACCGATTAAGCCGGAGGAGCTCTACTCTCATTTTCCCGATGAAGATTCTAGGGAAGTACAAGAGACTTTGAGTACCCTTATAGATAGAGGGTACTTAAGGGTTGATAAAGGCTGGAACCTGAAAGTGCAGAGATGAGTAAGATATTTTTGTTCAATACTTTCATGCCTTTCCCGAGCAATAAGTTTTTATACGTTTTTGCTTTTGCTGTCCCTATGACAACCCTAACTCTCTCTTTTGCTAAAGTCCAGCAATTCTTCGTACAGCTGGAAGAGCAGTTCGCCGCTTTCTTTCAGTTTGTGGCGGGCAAGCTAAAAAACTTCAAGAACCTCACCCTTGGTGAGCAGATTGCCTATAGCTGCATCGGCGCAGGCTTGCTTTTCCTCCTTATTGCTCTCGTTTTATTCATAGTCTAAAAGGTGTTTGTTGTATGACCCCTCAAGAAAGAGAAACGGAATTAGCCCTGCACGATGCTTTTGCTTTTGTCTATCAGGAAACCGCCCAGTATTGGAAGAATCTGGGATTTTTGCAAGGGGAAGGAGGGAACTTATTTTCTCCCGTCCATAATCTGGAGATTACGTTGCGGGACGAGATAGTGCCACGGCTCCATGTGGCCATCCGGCTGGACTACAGCACCTATCCGATCAAAGCTACGGACAATGCCGTTCTGATTGAGCTCTATGAAGAGTATGTAGAAGATTGTGCCCAAGAGAAAGGATTTGAGGTTTTTCCCGTTCGGGCCAGCTCGTCCCATCCTGCGGGCTCGGCACGGACGGACTTTCGGCTTGAATATTGGGTCTGGCCGATGTTGCATTAACAGCTTTATAGCAGCACTTCTTTCTCTCCAGAATATAACCCCATTTTGGCCATTTGCTCGTACTGGGATTTGGTGAGAGTCAAGAAACTCAGCTCAAATTTTTTTTCGCGGACTTTTCTGGCTGCTTCCTCTATGGCTACGGTGTTCAACCCATCGCCGATAAGCAGGAGGTTTGCGCGCCCTTTCTTTTTAACGCCATGATGAATGACGCCTTGTAATCCAGGCAGGCTTTTTACCGATTCCAGGAAGGCAGCCACGCCATCAAATTCCTCTTGGAAAAGCTCCTGGAGCAAAGGAGTCTCTTTGCTGGGTTTCCAACGGTACACTTTGCTGTTCTTCCATTCTTTCCGTTCGATGATGCCGGACTTTGCCAATTCCTGCAGAATCCGATAGGCAGAGCTCATCGGCACTTTCGTCCGTTGGGCAATTTCGTTGAGGGAAAGCTCTTCAGCAGCATTGAGCAAAACGCGGAGGATCGCTGCTTTTTTCTTATCAAAGACTGCCGTAAGAAGCTCTTCTCTAGCACCCATGGAGAAAGAGAAACGGTTCTTGTTTATATCTTTTCTCTTTTAGAATTTGTTTCCAAAAATAGAATCAGATTTCAAAAATGGACTCTGTGAGCAAAAGAGAAGCCTGCGGTAAAAGCGTTAGGTATAAATACTTCAAAAAAATGTCATTTTCTCATGCGTGACATCCTCGATATCATCACTTCCCGGCGGAGCGTGAAGCGTTTTCAGCCAAAATTCGTCGACTGGGAAAAAGTCTCCCGTATTCTCGATGCGGCCCGGCATGCGCCGAGTTCCGGAAACCTGCAAAACTGGAAATTCATTCTCATTATGGAGCCGGAGAAGAAGCAAAAAATTGCTGAAGCGGCGTACGATCAGCACGACATTGCGCTCGCTGCAGCGCTCATTATCGTGTGCGGAGAAGCAGAGAAAGCAGAGAGGTACTATGGTGAGCATGGTAGTATATATACAATAGAAAACGGCGCTGCCGCTATCCAGAATATGCTGCTGGAAGCGCATTCATTAGGCCTCGGCTCATTATGGGTCGGCGCCTTTAGCGAAGAAGACGTGCGCGCAGCCTGCGGCATTCCGGAAGAAGCGCAGCCTTTAGCTATTGTTGCCATCGGTTATGCTGCTGAAACTCCAGAAAAGCCGCCAAAATTCCCTCTGGAAAATCTGGTTTATTTCGGTTCCTGGCGTAATAAATTAAAAGATCCTGCTAAATATATGGTCGATATAGCATCAATTCTGGAACGTCGTGCGCAAAACGTGAAAGCCGGAGCCGAAGAAGTTGCAAAAATAGTAACGGAAACTGCGCAAAAAATATTAAAAGAGAGAAAATAAGCTCAAAAAAGAAGGGATATACTCTTTTCTCTTAGAATATATTTTTCTCTTTTTACCATCTTCTGAGCTTATTTTAGTATCGCAATGTCCTAAATCTGTTTACTCCAGCATAGAAATATTTAAATAGAACATGGGTATTACCAAAAACAGGTTTTGGTGGTTCGGTTCGTATACAAGAAAAGTGTTTGGTTCAGTCCGACGGTTTGGTTCTGATCGGAATGACTTAGGTTTGGTTATGACGATTGGTTGGTTCTAGGAGTAGTAATGTTACACTCATATATATAGTTTTGTATTTTGCAAACTATATGTTGGGGGGTGTACGCAAAAACAAAACAATCAAAAACGAGAGGTGGTAAAACATGGATTTTTTCGTCGAAAAAGCATTGGAAAGCCTGCCGCCGGAGCAGGAATTTGCCGGCATGCACCAGGCCAATATTAAAGTCATTGGCGTGGGCGGAGCGGGCAATAATATGGTAGGATGGCTGTACAAGAAAGGCATCCGCGGGGCAGAGATCATTGCCACGAACACGGATTACCAGCACTTAAGCATAACCGGTGCAGATCATAAGTTCCTCATCGGAAAAGACTGCACGCGCGGCTTGGGATGCGGCGGATTCCCGACCAAAGGAGCGGAAGCGGCCCAGGAATCATTGACCCAGCTGAAAGAATGCCTGAAGAGCTCGGACATGGTCTTTGTCTGCGCGGGCATGGGCGGCGGTACCGGAACAGGAGCGGCTCCCGTGGTAGCACAGGTGGCCAAAGATACTGGAGCGATAGTCATCGGTACGGTAACGATGCCCTTCAACATTGAGCGCGCCAGATGCGACAAGGCCGAATTTGGCTTGCAGCAATTGCGGCAGGTATCAGATACGGTCATCGTCATTGACAACAATCGCCTCGTGCAGATCGCAGGAAACTTACCGATCCAGCAGGCCTTTGCGGTAGCCAATGAGTTAGTGGCAACGATGATCAAAGGGATTGTGGAAACGATTGCGATTCCTTCCCTGGTCAATCTGGACTATGCGGACGTCAAGGCGATCATGTCCAATGGTGGCGTGGCCGCGATCGGCGTCGGCAGCTCCGATACCAATAGCCGGGTTGAGGAAGCGGTCAAAGGCGCTTTGTCTAACCCCTTGCTGGACATTAGTTACGAATGTGCGACGGGAGCCCTGATACACGTCACCGGCGGCCCGGACATGACTCTGGATGAAGTATCCCGCATCGGCGAGCTCGTTACTGAGTCTTTGGATGACGATGCGAACGTTATCTGGGGCGCTCGGGTCAGCGAGGAGATGAAAGGCAAGCTGACTGTTATGACTATCATAACGGGAGTGAACTCGCCCTGGATACTGGGAAAGCTGGACCAGAAGAAGTCCACCGACCGAGCCAAGTCCCTCAGCCGGGAACTGGGCATCGAGCTGGTGTAAGCCTGTTTACAAGAATCTTGCCCGTTCCTCGTTCTGGAACACCCCCAAATGCGGGCAAGATTTCTTCTTTTTTTTTCTTTTTTTGAACTGATAAAGAGTACGAGTGTTGTTTGGGCTGAAAAGTGAGGCGAGCCGGTGTATGATCCCGAAAGTCATGATACAGAAAATAATTGCTTTAGACTTTGATGGCGTTCTGGCTGATTCATTTGCCGTGGCGTATCATGCTTTCTCGGAAATCAGTGAGCGGTTAGGCCC
>CAZOPZ010000002.1:28119-50459 GCA_964582035.1 uncultured Methanosarcinales archaeon
GGAAGAATTCCGTTCCCTCTTTGATGGAAATTTCTACGAAGAATTGCTGAAGCGGGGGGTGGCTAAAGAAAAAATTCCGCAGGTGCTGCAGGAAATAGAAGAGAATTTTCCGGATCAGTACGTCAAAGTGCAGCCGGTTCCGGGTGCGAAACAGATGATGGAAACGCTGACGGCGCTGGGCCGCATATATATTATTTCATCTAATATCTCTTCTGTCATTGAAGAATACTTGCGGCGGCAGGGCTTTCCGAACGTTCCGGTTTTAGGAGCGGAGAAAGAGATGAGCAAGAAAAAGAAGCTCTTTCGGTTGAAAGAGCAGTCGCCGGAAGCGCCGCTGTATTTCATCGGAGATACGAAAGGGGAAATCCTGGAAGGCAAAGCTGCGGGCGTGCGGACGCTGGCAGTCACCTGGGGCTATCACCAGAAGAAGCGGCTGCAGGAAGCCCAGCCGGAGAAGATCTTTGAGAAGCCGAAAGAAGTGGTGGAGTATTTTCTGAGGCTGGGGTAATCCAGAGGACTTTTTATCTCTGGTCGGGGGTCGTAAATATTTATTAAGTTCGCCGATATTATTTCTTTTGTGAAAACAATCCCAGCGGCTGCTCTCGCAGCAGTTCTCGGTGCATCCTGTGGGCAGGCTGTTGCTGTTTCTGCCTATGTCGTTTCTTTCACAGTGATTGCAGTGGCTCAGGATGGTCTCGAGGATTTACTGTCTCCTCCTCAAACAGGGGTAGAGATAGAACATCATGATTACGTGGGCGTCAACCGCTGCGGCAATGCCCGCTGCCATGGAAGCGAGCGATTAGGCAATCAGATGGCTGTCTGGGAAGCGTCGGGGCATGCTCAGGCTTATGACATCTTGTCAAGCTCCGAAGCGTTGGATATCGGCGCTCCGCTGGGGATCATTTCCCCGCAAAGGTCGGACGAATGCTTGCGCTGCCATCAGACGGCATATAATCTCTCATTAGATGATCTCCGGGAAAGCTTTGACCCCACCCGAGGGGTGCAATGTGAATCTTGCCATGGGCCGGGAGCTGATTACAGTTCCATGCGCGTTATGAGTGATCGCGATCTGGCCATCGCCAATGGCTTGCTCATCCCGGACGAGCAGACGTGCAGGAACTGCCATAATAGGGATAGCCCGACGTATCGGGAGTTTACCTTTGAAGACTATTTTGCACGGATACGGCATCCGCGGCCGGAAGAAGGGACGGGCGAAGGGGAATGATAGTATCTTTCTCAACAGCGCATTTTTCTAGAAATGTTTCGTAAAGAACATTTTTCTTAAAAGAAATGTTCCAGGAGGAAAGTTTTTTAAGAAACGGAAGAAAGTAGGGTACTCCATGAACGCCGTCATCCTGGGAGTTTCTGATCGATCCTTGTTGTGGAGGCACGGGAAAGTCAAGAAAGACGAGTACGGGACGCTCGTGCATGATTATGCTGCTTTTCTGGCAAAACGGTTTGACAATGTTATCGTGACTCCGGACGATGGAGTATATACCGACATTGCCTTGGAGTTCGGCAGACTGAAAAAGAAGAAGCCCATCGCCTATTATCCCGACAAAGATACCTATTATGGCATTGCCCACATCAAAGACAATTTTCCACTCTATGATGTCCGGCCCATCGGCGGAGATTGGTATAAGCTCAACGCAGACCTGAGCAAACAGGCGAAAGCCATCATCTGCCTGGGCTTTTCTCCGGGCGTACTTATCGAAGGGGCGTTTATCAAGTATCATCAGCAGTATGGTGGCTTTAAGGATCCTTTGTTAAAGCACATCCACTGGCTCATCGACGAGCGCTGCATTGACCAGCGATTGCCGGCTTCTTTCGAGGAGCAGATAGCTAACATATTTTATTATAAGAGCTTGGACGAGCTGGCCACGCTGTTGGAGAAAAGAAAGAAATTCTTGGAAGAAAAGCAAAGCACTTGAAAACTTTCCCTCACAAACGTTTATAAAATTCTGTCCACTTCTCCTGCTCCATGGCTCAAAAAGACTCTCCAAGTGCCGTCCCAAAAGATACCAAAGGCCTTACTGCCAAGAAATCTGACGATCCCAGCGAGTGGTATACGCAAGTCCTGCAGAAAGCTGAGCTGATAGATTATGGCCCAGTTTCCGGCTGCTATATTCTCCGGCCGGCTGCATACAGCATCTGGGAAAAAGTGCAGCAGTACTTTGATAATCTCCTAAAAGCCGACGGCGTGAAGAATGTGTACTTCCCTTTACTCATCCCCGAAAGCCTGCTCTCCAAAGAAGAAACGCATGTCGCCGGCTTCGCCCCGGAAGTGGCATGGGTGGAAACCGGAGGGCATACCAAACTGCCGGAACGGTTAGCGATCCGCCCGACCTCAGAAACCATCATGTACGAGGCGTATGCCCGCTGGATCCGCTCGTATAAAGACCTGCCGCTGCGCCTGAACCAGTGGTGCAACGTCGTTCGTTGGGAATTCAAGCATCCCGTCCCGTTCCTCCGCAGCCGGGAATTCCTCTGGCAGGAAGGGCACACCTGCTTCGCGAGCAAGGACGAAGCGGTCAGGGAAACAGAAAAGATTCTTGGCTGGTATGTGCAGGTCTTCCGCGAGGTATACGCTCTTCCTGTCTTAGCAGGCAGGAAATCAGAAGCCGAAAAATTTGCCGGCGCTGAATATACGTTATCCGTGGAAGCCTTCCTGCCGAATGGAAAAGCGGTACAAGGAGCGACGTCTCATCACTTGGGGCAGCATTTTTCCAAAGCCCAAAACATGATGTTCACCGACGAAAAGCAGCAGCAGCAATACGTCTGGCAGAATTCCTGGGGGATTTCCACGCGAAGCATCGGCGTGATGGTGCTGATGCATGGGGATGACCGGGGTCTCGTGCTTCCTCCGCGGATCGCCGAAAAGCAGGCAGTCATCGTCCCCATCTATTTCGACGACTCCAAGAAAAAAGTGCTGCAGGAAGCCGCAAAAGTTTGCGATGCTTTAGCAAAGTCTGGCGTGCGCGTTCATTACGACGATCGTGAGGAATATTCTCCCGGCTGGAAGTTCAACGAATGGGAAGTCAAAGGCGTGCCGCTGCGTATCGAGATTGGCCCGAAGGATCTGGCAAAGAAACAAGCGATGGTGGTCCTTCGGCATACGGGCGAGAAAAAAGCCGTTCCCCTGGCGGAGCTGAAAGAGGAAGTGCCGGAGTTGCTGGAGAAGATTCAGAAAGACCTCTACAAAAAAGCGGAAAAGCACCTGCAGGACAGCATTGTTCACGTTAAATCCAGAAAAGAAGCGGAAAAAGCTCTCGAACAGAAAAAGCTGCTCTACGGCCCGTGGTGCGGCATGGCGGATTGCGAAGAAGAATTCAAAGGAAAAACGACCGCGAAGTCCTTAAACTCGCCATTGCCGCAGCCGAAAATGAAAGACGAGAAATGTTTTCTCTGTGATCAGAAAGCCAGCCGCTGGTTCTATTTTGGGAAGAGTTATTGAGAGAGATAGAATTAATCGTACACCTCTTTTCGATGATCGAAACAATTAATGATAATCTTATATTTATTATAAAGATTTATTTCCTGCCTGGCATTCATCAAATTTTTGTTCTAAATCTCCCACTTGTTTTCTCATAAACTTAAGCATATCCTGAAAAAATTTCGGATGGTCTCGCATAAGTGTTTCTGTTTCTCTTGATGAGGCATTCATTTCACAAACGGTATTCCCCATATGGACATAAGTAGTACAGTCATCTGCATGTCTTGGTTTTTGTACTTTTACCAGAGTTGCAAAATAGCCATGCCCCAAAGAATTTGTTTCTGTTACTCGACTCGCTTGCTCATATAATCTCCTACAAAAGTCAAGGCTATCTTCAAGGATGAGGTGCAGTCCGTCATTAAAGATGGTAAAAGTTGTTAGATATCCCATGTTTCTCTTCTCTGAAAATCAGTTTTATCTTTTTTTTGTTTGTATAATATTGGTTAATTCTCCATCAGCTTTATAAACTAATGGTCTCCAGAATATATATCTCGGAGCATGAACCAAGAACTCATCATCCTCGGCGACATCGAAATGGGCGCCGGCACCTTAACCGACGATTTTATCAGCGATGCAGCTCTGTCGCAGCTTATCCGCTCGCTGGCCGAAAAGCCCGTGGCTCTTGATCTGGTTCTTAACGGCGATACGTTTGACTTCCTGAAATGCCCCATTTTTGTCGACGGCAAAGTGACGTACCCCCGGCATGTTACCCCGGACATCTCCCTAGAAAAATTACATCTGATAAAAAAAGCTCATGCAGCCGTTTTTGAAGCGCTGCAGTTCTTTGTCCGGCGGCCGCAGAAAAAGCTGCATTTCATCATCGGAAACCATGACCACGATCTCGTCTACCCGGAAGTGCAGCAGGAGTTAAAAGCCCTTCTCGGCCCGCAGGAAAATGTGCACTTCCAGTGGCAGTACAAGAACCATCATGTCTATATCGAGCATGGCCAGCAGTATGATTTGCCAAATATGCTGAACCTGCAGCGGCTCTTTGTCCGCTATCACGGAAAAACGATTCTCAATCCACCCTGGGCTTTCGGGTTATTGCACCGCTTTATGAATATTAAAGAAGAGCATCCGTTCTTGGAGCGTATTTTCCCGAAAGTGGCGCTCTTTCAATATCATCGTCCCGCTGCCAAGCAGATCAGCCGGGCCGCTTTGAAATTTATCCTGAGCAGCATCTTTTACTATCCGTTCCGGGCGCTGATGGATCCCACGTACTCCATCTCCCAAAAGATCACCAGCGAGATGCTGCGCAAGCTGCGGCAGAGCAAAGAGCAGCATTTCGATATGGATAGCATTGTTCACATCTTTAAGAGGAAAAAACGGCATCTGGTGCGTCGCTACAAGCTCCTCGTTCTGGGCCACGTCCACAAAACCTATATTGAAGAGCGGAAGCATTCCGTGATCATTCACCCCGGCAGCTGGCGGGATGAGTATCACCTTGATAAAGAAACGGGGATGTTAACGCCGCGTACCAAAAACTACGTGCGCATCCAGGTTGCGGGGGAGCGCCTGCATTGGGAACTCGTGCCGGTGCAGATACAGCGCAGCACTATCTCGTTCAAAGACGTGGTAAAAGACGAGAAAGCCGCAGTCTGCAAAGCGGCTGCTGAAGAAGGCTTTTCTTTGCCTTGTTGCACTCCATAATCTTTAAATAGGTGCTGGCATGTAAGTGCTTGGGATGTTGCATGGCCGAAGAAAAAGAGTATCTGCAGGAAGTTCTGGTTCAGAGAGAGCTGAAGAATTCTCTGAAAAAGATCGTTGCAGAGCCTGCTGCAAAAAGTGAGCAGGTAGATACGTTGGAAGAAGCAGTCGATGAGCATTCTCTATCTCCGTCATCCGATGCCCAAAAGGCTCCTGAAAGAGAAAGCCTGTTATCTCTCTCTTATGGCACTCCGGAGGAACATCCTATCGGCACGCCTGTTGATTATGGTGCACTTTCTTATGGAGAAAAACCGGCTGCAGTCCCCAATGCCTATCAGGTGCAGGACGAGGATGGCGAAGAGATTCAGGAAGCTGCTGCACCTGCTGAAGAGATCATCACCGTCGAAGAAAGTGAAGAAGTGGTGCAGGAAGCCCAGTATGCAGTCATGGTTGGCAGCAGGTATGACGTGAATTCTGAAGAGTTGGGGAAGCTGGACTTGCGTATCAAGCTGGAGCCTTCTCTCTTAGTGCTGCTGACCTTGGATGCCGTGACCCGCGACGTGAATTATGCGCCGTGGGTGTGAGAACTAGTTTTTCTCTTTGCCCAGTTTTTTCCACATTCCCATCATCTCTTCCTCAACAAAATGCAGCTTTCCGGGAATGATGAGGCAGTGCGGCGGCTCGCCGAAATGGAACCCTTTTCCTTCCTGCAGCGTCCCGCTCTTGATGGTAAAATCATCGCTCCCTAAGCGCGCACAGCCGACGACCAGCAGCTTGCTGTGAACAAGACCTTCTTTTTTCCGGGCTTCAATCTTTTCCAAGATGTCCAGCGCTTCATTCACCGTCATGAACTTCTTCTTTTCCGGCTGCAAGTCGAGAAGGAAGAGCGTATGCAGCCCCATCTTCTGGTTCTCTTTCAGCACCGTGTACGGCGTTTCCAGCGCTGCATAGTTCTCGGCAAAAGGGATAGATGTTGTTTTTCCAAACTTATACAGCTGCAAGCCGGTCATGCCGATGGCCGTGAGGACGGAAGCATTGTTAATCACTTTTACCGGAACGCCGAGAAGATGCGCTTGCTTCAGCAGCTCGATATGCGTGGTTGCGGAGAAAGGATCGCCGACGACGAGAAAAGCCACGTCTTTCTCCCGGGCTTCTTCGACGATATGGTCCTCTCCCTGCTCGGCCATTTCCCGGGATGCGAGGATTATTTTCTTGCCATAGAATTTTTCCAGGTCTGGCAGGGAACAGCGGAGGATGGACGTATAATCTTCCAGGTAGACTATGTCACAGCGCTGAATAATTTCCAGCCCTTTGACGGAGATATCTTTCTCATCTGCAAGTCCGAGGCCGATGAGATAGAGGGTCATGGTGCGTTGTTTTTCTTCTCTATTTTTAAATTCTTCACCATATACATCCACTCTTTCTCATATCCAATCTTTCTATAATACTCTCGCACACCGACGCCGGAGATCACCACCATTTTTTCTTTTCCGTGTTCTCGTGCGATCGCTTCCGCTTTTTCCATGAGCTTTTTTCCCCAGCCTTTATGCTGCACCAGGCCTTCTTCGCCGATGGCCGTTGCGGTTCCATACACATGCAGTTCCCGGATAAGGGCGCTTTTCGACGTAATCTCCGGCCGCAGGAACTGGCTAGGAAAACATAATCGGCAGAAGCCCAGCAGGACGTCTTTCTCCCGATCTTCTGCCGCAATAAAAAATTCTTTTCCGCCAGATGCTTCATATTCCTGCACCGTTATCTTCACGTTTTTCCAATTAACTTTTTGGCCTTTCGGCTCCCGGCAGCGGATGCATCTACACGTGAACGAATAATTTTCATGGATATATTGTCGCAGATTCGTCCGGTCGACGCCAGAACTCCACATCTTCGTCGGCACGTCGCGCTGGATGCGCTGGATGCGGCAGTATTCCGGCACGATTTTCTTGAATTCGACAATCCGCTCCGCCGCTTCTTGTGTCGAAATCGGAATAAATGTTCCGAGCTGCCATTGCTTGTAGAGTGCCGTGCCGGGCCCGACCATGCAGGGGTACAATTTGATCATGTCCGGCCGGTAGTCGGGATCAGAAAATAATTGGTTCATGCCGGCTATGTCTCTTTGCCTGTCCGTCAAAGGCAAGCCCGGCATATAGTGAAAATTGATCTTGAAGCCCAGATCGCGCAGGATTTGTATGGACTTTTTGGAATCAGCAGCCGTATGCCCCCGATGGACGGAGTGCAGCACGTCGTCGTAGACGGACTGAACTCCTAACTCAACACGGGTGCAGCCCTGCTTTAACATCTCGTTCCCGTGCTCCAGGAATCCCCAGTCCGGCTTGGTCTCGATGCACAAAGCGACACAGCGCACTTTGGCGGTTTCATTGCGGAGCTGTTCTTGTTCAAGGGCTGTTTTTCTCTGCTGCTTTATCGTCTTTAATTTTTCTTTGAGCCGTTTTGCTCTCTCGGCATTTGGCAGCTCCGCTGGCAGCTCAAAAAACGCCTTGAATTTTAAAGCATCGAACTCACCGTCAGTAAAGAACAAAGCAGAAAAATCATTCATGGCCTGAAAGCAGCCGAGAATAAATTCTTCTTGGTACTCCTTTGGCTCTGCGGGAAATGTGCCGCCCATGACGATAATCTCGATTTTATCGACGGTCTGTCCCAGCAGAATGTATTGCTCCAGCCGGTTCATGACTTGCAGATAGGAGTCGTACTCATTGCGGATGCCCCGCATGGTGGCGGGCTCATGGCCGGTGTACGATTGCGGCACATCACCCCAAGGACTGCCTAAGCCGCCGGGGCAGAACGTGCATTTGCCATGGGGGCATTTGCTCGGTTTTGTCATGACCGCTACTGGTGTAACCCCGGAAATGGTGCGCACGGGCTTGGTGAGCAGGATGTGCTGGAATAAGGGGATCTCTGCTGCTGGCAACGAGAGCAGGATCTCTATGTTGGTCGGGATGCTCTTCAGATGATGCTTCTTGGCAATTTCTCTTTTCAGGAGATTGAGCTTCGCTTGCGAGCTTATGTGCTGGTTCTTGATCTCTGCAGTGATCACCTGCAGTACGGAGGGGGGTATCATGGGCGGAAAAGTGCTGATTGTTTTAAAAAGGTTGGTGAGAAGAAGTTACAATCGTTTGTTTGCTGTACAAGAGGATTCTGGGGCTTTAAAACCAAAATGTTTAAATATTAACTGAAGTTAACATGTATTAACTATGGTAAACAGATATAAACTTGAGTTAACATTATTGCAGCAGGAGATTCTCCGTCTCTTATTTATGAAAGCCGGTGTTTTAGTGAATCAGCACCAGATTGCCCAAGCACTGCATGTTTCCCAGCCAGCGGTTATGAAAGCACTTCCGGGTTTAGATAAAGAGAGGTTCATTACGGTGAAGCAAGACCCCCTCTCAAAAAGGTGGGCTATCGGCCTCGATAAGGAGAACCGCAGAGTCCTGCATTTGAAGCGAGCAGATAATCTTAGGCACCTGTACGAAAGCGGCTTATCTGATTTTTTGGAGAACGCCTTTGCCGGGGGGACAATTATTCTGTTTGGCAGTTATTCCAGAGGAGACGACCTTGAAAATTCTGATATTGATATAGCCATTATTGGAAGAAAAGAGAAAAAGATCAATCTCTCGACATATGAGGCCTTGCTTGAACGGAAAATTACGCTGCAGTTCTATGAATCGTGGGGAAAGATTCACAAACATTTAAAAGAAAACCTCTGCAATGGGATCGTTCTCGTTGGTGGAGTGGAGTTATGAGGGCCATAAAACATTTTGCAGAGTTCATTAAAAATCGCATTGTAAAAGTGCAGACACCGGATAGGTCCCGAGCAGCATTTTTAACCAAAGAAGCGGAAAACGGTTATGCTCTTCTTTTGGAAAAGATACAGAAAATCGGCCTGCGCCCCGATACGGCAAATGATTACATCAAATCCTGTTACGATGTTCTGATGGAATTGATACGAGCAAAAATGCTTTTGGCGGGATACAATGCTTCTGGGCAAGGAGCTCACGAAGCAGAAGTTTCCTACTTGCGGGTCTTGGGTTTTCCTGAAAATGATATCCAGTTTGCGGACCAGCTCCGGTTTTTCAGGAATGGCATGATCTATTATGGGGCGATGCTTGATACCGAGTATGCAGAAAAAATAATTGCTTTTACCAAGAAAATGTATGTAGAGCTTAACAAGAGAGTCAAAAAAGAAAAATTTATCAGATGAGATTCTTCTGGGCGTGAAGAGAGTGCTGATGTATTGCTATCGTCGAAAGGAGGGCGGAGCGGAAGAGCTTTGTGCGGCTGTTTAAGCGAGATCAGAAAGCCGTATCCACTTGAGACGTTCTCTTTCTGAAAGGGGAGCGGTATGCACTTTGCGAATAAAACCAGAGGCAGCCGGCCTTATATCCCGGTCTTCTAACGGGCCATCGTAATCCAAGAGCCGAAAAGGAACAGCTTGTATCAACTGCTCACTTCGCTGTTCATAAATCCCAAAATGCAAATGTGGTGCGGAAGACAAGCCCGTGTTCCCACTCATCCCGATCTTCTGGCCTGGCTCTACCCGCTGGCCCACTTTCACGAAAGAGCCGCCCTGCTGGAGGTGGCCGTAATTTGCAAAAGTGCCATCGTCATGGAGAATACCAATGGCATTGCCACCAGTACTCATTCTCTGCAGCGATTGTTCATCGATAGGTTCTCCTTCTTTCCACGCATAATGAGAATTGCTGCCAACCTCTACGGCGAAGACTTCCCCGCCTCGAGCTGCGTAGACGGGGCTTCCTTCCTCGACAAGAAAATCCAGGCAGTATGAATAGTCAGCAATCCGATCTCCCCATCCGAAGCGCTTATGGGTGTCCCGGCTATTCCACCCTTGCCAAATCTGTATCGGCGGGTCGACGGGCAGGACGCAGTAGGTAGATATTCTCTTCTCTTCCGTCAGATTTTCAGCATTCATGGTTCATCCCTTTTTGCAGCAGAAGAGCCCCCGCACAATTTTACCGTCTGCTCCGGTCCGCATCTATAGATAACATCAGCTACTCTTCCTCGCTCAAAGACAAAGCTCTCCAACATCGTATCTACTTGTGGCGCATAGATAGTGGCGTGCGGGACATTCTCGGCAATAACCTGCGCCAGATTTTTTCCGCCGACAATTTCCGCTCCAGTGCTGCAGGACACTAACACAATCTTTCCGCCTTTGCGGATATGCTTTCCCATCTCTGCAAACTGCGCTCCATCGTAAATGCTTAAGTAGCATTCCCCATTGAAAAGTACAGGGTGATATTTTTCTGTTTCATGAGTTGGTTTTCCTAAATTAAGAGACTGGGGAGTTCCATGCCCGCCCAGAACGAGCAGGGAGATCTTTCGAGGCTTTTTACTTGTTGTAGCCGCACGTTTTATGTCTTCGAACACTTCCGTCCGATTATCCGTCTCAAAGAGGCAGACGGAATAATGAGCCAGAACGTGGAGAAGCTCAGTGATATAAACTGGATCAGCAAACGCCTCATTCTCATCATTTTTGTTGTGGATAACGACTGCTAAAGGCTTTTTACTGGATGCTCTGGTTATGGCCTCAAGAGTACATTCTTCTAGGGGAAAGGTGTGGTTCTTAAAATATCTATCAAAATGCGTAATGCCTTGTTCTTTCCCGAGCTGAAATACTTGTTTGGCTTGTTCTGGTGTTAAGTCTCTGAGGAAATACCTGTAAGTCGAACCAGTCCTCTCGCCACAATGTTCTGCAATTGCGAGTAGAAAATCGTTATGCTCTGGCACTAAATCTCTTGGGAGAAATTCATAAACCCAGGCTGTTTCATCTCCACAGTATTCTGCGATTTTTAGCAAGAAGTCTGCGTGGTCTGGCACTAGCTCTTTTGGGAGATATTCATAAACCCAGAATGTTTTATTTCCACAGCGTTCAGCGAGTGTGAATAAAAATTCTTCATGCTCTCTAATGAACTGCTCACTAAAGCGTCTCCGAGCCAGCCAAAGGCGGTGGTCGAGAATCTCTTCCAGCCATTTTTCTCCAGTTTCCCCGCTCATTTTTCCAGCATCCTCCGCGTCGCCAGCTCAATAAAATGGCTTTTATTGCGGAAGATGCCGTCTTTTACTCTGGCTTCTACCCGCTGTACCGTCTCTTTGTCCATGGATATAGATACTTTGATTTTCATGTGTGGTAGTAAAAAGTAGCTTATTTTATAAACATTTCGCATAATTTACTACTTTGTAGTTATATTTTAGCTCGAGCGATTAGCCTCGCTTCGCCAGAAGCGAAACGTTTAAATAGTTATATAAATATATACACCGGATGCCCGAACTCCTCTTGAAACAAAAGGAAATTTTGCACTATCCCCAATTAGACACGGTCCTCATGGTGGAAAAATTCATCTATGATCATAGCGGGGAATTTAAGAAAAAAGCCCTTTGGGAAAATTTGCCGAAGCAAATGATGTACCAAACGTTTTGCGTTATTATCGACTATCTTCTCGATTTGGGAAAAATTGCTGTCGACAAAGAAGGAAAAATTGCCTGGGTTTGGGATCCTGAAGGAGTAAAGCGCTACTTAGCGCGGAAAGACCTGTCATGGAACTGAACTCGGAAGTGCGGTTTGGTGATGATGCTCTGAAGAAAGCGTACCACGAATTAGAAGAGGGTAAATTTGAAGATAAGCAGCTGAAAGAATGGCTTGATCGTGCCGTTGCCGACTTGAAGAAAAATGCTTTTTCCGGAACGCAGATTGCCAAACGATTGATCCAAAAGAATATTCTCTGAAGTACGGCCCCCTGGATAACTTATGGAAGTACAACCTCCCCAATTATACTTTTTAATCAGCCGAAGAAAGCCATAAACTCAGCACTACCTTAATATACCTTCCCGCCTTTCCTTCCGGCAATGCTCGCCCCCATCCTGAGCGTTTTGGCCCTAAGCGCTTTAGCCGTTGCTTCCTATACTGACCTAAGAACCCGCGAAGTGCCGGATTGGCTGAGTTACGGCCTTATCCTCGGAGCTTTAGGCCTCCGCTCTATTTTCTCGGTGGCTTTCGGCTGGCAGATATTTCTCTCCGGCATCCTCGGCTTTGCTGCAATGTTCCTGCTCGCTTTCCTCTTTTACCGCCTGCACCAGTGGGGCGGTGGCGATAGCAAGCTGCTTATCGGCCTGGGCACCGTCATCGGCATTCCGCTGCCGTTCAGCATGCAGAGCTTTTCCCTGCTGCTTTTCTTCCTCACGCTCCTTTTTGCCGGAGCTCTCTATGGCTTATGCTGGCTGAGCATTCTTGCGGTCAAAAGAAGAACAATCTTTCTGCCCGCTTTTCGCCAGCAGTTGCATGCCTATAAACATTGGCATCTCTTCTCCTGGGCAGCAGTATTGCCCTTGCTCTTCGTCGGCATATACCTCTCGCTGGCCTGGACGCTCGCCCTTTTTGTTCTCATTTTCTTTTATCTCATGACGTTTGTGGCCACCATCGAGCAGCGCTGCTGCTTAAGGCAGATCCCTGTCGAGAAACTCACCCCCGGCGACTGGCTGGCTGAGACGATAACCGTAAAGCGCGGCGAAGTGCTGAGCACTAAAACCCTGGAGCGGGAAGACATCTGGGCGTTGCGCCATCTTGCTGCCCGGGGAAAACAGACGAGCGTATGCATCCGTGAAGGCATTCCTTTTGTGCCCGCTTTTCTGCTGGCATATCTCAGCTTCCTTTTTCAGGACATGCTGTTTCCCATTATTTTTCGGTTTATTTTTTGATGAGAAATAGTTTTCCTCGACAAAAAACGAGATTCTCTCAACAGTTATTATATCCTCCAGTATACACAAATTTTATATAACTAAAAACCATTCCTTCCGTATTGTCAGAAAAGAGGTGGGCGATATGAGGTTAAAATCTTCTACACTGTGTGCTCTCCTGAGCAGCGCTTTTTTTTCCTGCGCTTTGCAGTCCCGGGAATGGGCTCCGGGGCTGGATGTTCCCCCGATCCGCGGAGGGTTTGACCATACGTCGCTCTCTGTTCCTGATGAAGCTAGGGAAGAAGCACGGCAGGTGACCCAGCCCGTCTTTGTCGAGGCAAAATACCGGTTCCTGCTGCCGGATGGCAGTGAAGCTATCAGGACTATGAGCAAAGCAGGTTCAAGCCTGGTGCTGAATGACGAGTTTGCGGTCACTGCGTATCATGTCATCGATGCGCCACAGACCATCCAGTACATATACCTCGAAGAGCAATCGCAAATTCCCTCACTTTCACTGGAACTCTCGCAGGGGTTTACTGAGTATTTGATGACTGTGGGGACGGCTGAACGAGTGAGCGTGCGCATTACCGTGGGCGACGTAGAAACGCTCGGCGTGGCTTGCCCGGATTATTCTGCTGGAACTCTGCCCAATGGGCGTTATCCTGGGCCGGACTATGCGCTTTTGCGGTTGCCTAGTAGCCACCAGTTGCCTTCGCTCGCCCGGAGCCCGCACTTGCGCTTAGGCGATTCTGCAGTCCTCGAACCGGGAGATTTCGTCTACGCTGTCGGCTATTCCCTCATGCAAGGCCGCTTTCTTTCTGCGGGTGAAGTCAGCAATGTCTCTGACTTCGCTGAAAACAGCTTGCTGCAGGACTTTGAGTTCACGATAACCAGCCCCATCAGCCCGGGGAATAGCGGCGGGCCGGCTTTTGCCGTCTATGATGGTGATCTCCATTACGTCGGCGTTACGGTCGCCTATTTTGTTTCAGGCCAGAACATGAACATTGCTGAGGGCATAACCAGCATTCTGGATGACGCAGAACAAAATTATGGCATTACCGTTCGCCGGGAAGCCTCACCGCTGCCGGTGCAGTATGAAAATGCCATCCCCTACGATTCGGAAGGCTCGGTGCAGGGGCTGTTTTCGGATGAAGAGGAGTGATTTTCCCGAAACCCCGTCGAAAGGTTTTTAAATGCAAAGAAATTGATATTCTCTACATTTAAAATCTACGTTTCAAAAAGAGGTGCCGTGATGAGCAAAAGAGGTTCGCTGTCTTTATCCATTGAAGTTATCGTCATCGTCGTTATCGCTTTTGTCGTTCTCGGGCTGGGATTGGGCTTTGTCCGAAGCCAGTTTAAGACTATCGAAGAAACCGCGAGTTCAGTGCAGGAGCAGATACGCCAGCAAATTCTCGATGATTTACGCACGGGCAACAAAAAATTAAGTTTTCCGGCAACCCAATTAGCGTTGGAAACTAATGAAGAATCGGTGCAGGCTATTGGTGTTAAAAATACGGAAGATACGCCCCTCACTTTGCAAGTGCAGTTTGAAGTGGATACCAAAGATGGCTTTAAGCCGTTTTCTCCGGCGCAGCCTTTCGCCTTTGTTCCCGTCGGCGGAACAGATGAAACGAGTAGCGTTCTCCTCTGGGACAATTCACCCGTTTCATTTAAAGCAGGAGAAGCGCGGGTCATTCCCGTGACGATCACTGCTCCGACGCGGAGTGGAAATTATTTGTATAAAGTGAAAATAGTGCGAGAAGATGGTACGACACTGTACGACGAACGAACCTTCTTCATAAAAACGTCCTAGTTGCGATATATGGCCCGCCACAAAAAGCGCATGACGGAACAGCAGGAATTTGACGTGATGAAGCTCGTCCTCGACAAATTCCTCTGGCTGGGCTTCATCGTCATGGGCTGGGGGATGTATACGTCGATTCGCGATTCTGCGGTGCTGCCGGGCTTATGGTTTATGCTGGCGGGTGCCGTACTGCTCTTCCTGTTCTTGGTGATTATCGTCAAAGAATATGAGATTTGGAAATGATTTTCTAAGTTGAGACTTTTGCAATCGTGGTCTCTGCAGGAAAAACGTATGTCCATAGCATTATGGACTTCTGTACATAAAGAGAGGGGTTAGGACTTGACTCTCATTCTTCCAGGCACTCCACCGGATAACAAATATCATAGGTATTCATCATCGCCGCCGGTTCCGCTCCGGAAGCCGTTTCCTGATGCGGATAATCGTCGATGGCAATGCATTCTTCTCCCGGTGCGCATTCGGCATTAGAAATACAAGCCGAAAGGAAGCAGCCATTGCCTTCCATGCCGTCAAATCGCGAGAGCGGCTGGCAGCGCAATAGCCAGGGGCCAAAAGAGCCACAGTCAGCATTCGTCGTACACGGAAGCACGCATCGAGCCAAAGTGCCTTGCTCGGTTCCCGTCCAGATGCAGGGGTCTGCACAGGTCTCATAGCCGCTGCCGTTGTTGTCATAAGCGCTAAACCGAATGCATGAAGGAAGTTCATCACAGGCAGTAATGGGCTCATCTGGCGGATCGCCCGGCGGTGTTGCGGAAGAATCACACCGTTCGCCCTCTCTTCTTCGCCTGATTTCCGGCGTCCATACTGTCCCCGTTCCATGCATGCCCTGCTCGCTCGGGATGAAAGCGTACATGTCTGCTACATAGTGGTCATCTAGATTTTCTGTTGCCCAGGAATCCATTGCGGCAAGGACTTCGTCCACAGCACGTTCAGCAACACCGCCGCTGAAAAGGCGAGAACCAATTTTCAGAATAAACCCCCCGCCTTTCATCATGATTATAACTTGATCAATTTCCCGGCAGCCTAGATAGCGGCCATTGCGCGTTCCCCACAGGTGAAACGCTGCTGCGGATTCCTCGGAACGGAGCCGGGCATCAGGATCATTATGGGGGTCATATGAAAGCACTTGCAATGGTGCGGGGGTTAAAGAGATGCGGACTTCATCCCCTGCTCCGGAAGCATTTTTGTATGAGGCTCCAATACGGGGGCAGACAGCACTCGGCGCATAAGCCGGATGCCAGACGATAAAGCAGCGATGATCTCGATAGTCTTCCCAAGAGAGGACCTCTGCAGCTTGGGGATTATACAACGGGTTGCCCTCGGTGTCCTGGAGGTGAATAGTAGCGTCGGGAAACGAAACACTGCCGTCTGCCGCTGCGCTTTCTACGCGGAGCGTGGCATTATCGATCCGGACAAACTCTTCTTCAGGAGAGCCATTTTCGCCATACGAAGAATCTCTGCAGAAGCCGCTTTCACAAATCTCATTGCCCGGGCAATCGCCATCGCTCCGGCAGCGCTGTTCCAGAGAACAGGCTGGGCTTTTCAGCGAAGAATCAGAGCAAGGCTCATCCAGATCGCCGCAGGCTAAGGCTGCGGAAAAAGCAGCGGCCAGGGCCGCAGGAACATATCGAAGTTTCATAATTACTCAAAAATAGTGACATCACTTTAAATATCTTTTGGTTCTTCTGTGGAGCATGAGCAAAAAAGGGGCTATCGGCTTGTCCGTAGAACTGCTGGTCATCATTATTCTGGGCTTGGCCATTCTCGGTGCGGGCATTGCTTTTTTGTATCAGCTGCTCGGGGGTGCCAGCGATCTGAAATATGAGCTTGATACGAGAACGCAGCAGGAACTGGAACGATTACTCGTCGATCAGGGCAAGCAGGTAGCGTTGCCCCGTCATACGGCTACTATCCTGCCTGGCGAATCGCACGTTTTTGGCTTAGGCATTCTGAACACAGGAGGCGTAGGCGAACTGTTTACTATTTCCGTGCAGCTTTCTAAAGCGCTTGAGGAGAATGAAGCGGTAGCTTATGATGATTCT
Organism: uncultured Methanosarcinales archaeon; assembly: GCA_964582035.1. Taxonomy (GTDB): domain Archaea; phylum Nanobdellota; class Nanobdellia; order Woesearchaeales; family GW2011-AR9; genus JAUYQE01. The sequence goes on from CAZOPZ010000002.1 coordinate 44,828, forward strand.
GACGTTCCAAACGAAGCCTTGCGAACGGCTGCTGAAAGCTGGCTGCTCTACAACACGGAAGAACTGCACCTTGCAGAACATGAGCATCGTACGGAAGGTATCTTTGTCGATATTCCCAACGATGCGCCCAAAGGAACGTACATCTATGACGTCGAAGTCTCTGCGGGCGGGCAGCCGTATGGCAACAAGCTGAAGTTTACCGTTGTCGTCAAATAATTGAGCTGCTTCACGGCTGATGGCAGAGCATTTCCAACACTTTTTCAGCGGTCTTTTCCCCGTCTTTTTCCACCCGTTCTACAACATCAATTTTTAGTCCCAGCTCTTCCTTCAGAAATTCGTAACTCTGTGCCAGGCCGCTGTAGAGAATTTCTCTGTTTCCTGCTTTGGTAAGCTGCAGAGTCCGCAGAAGAGGAAAGGGCGTGAGAGCAGGAAATGGCCCAATCCCTTCAAAGTCAGCAAAGAAGCAGCAACTGTTGTAGTCAAAGAGAGTGCGGTCTTCTGCAGCAACCAGAAAGCGGGAATCGGCAGCAGCAATAGCTTCCACAGTCGTGGTTTTTCCAATTCCTGCTTCTCCATTAATATACACCCCTCCTTCCCGTTCTCGATCGTAGAGCACGTCTCCGAACAGGCAGAGGTATGGCCCTTCAACCCCTCTCAGCTCTTTGGCCGTAAAAAGGCGGGGATACTTTTCGCGGAAAAGAGGAAGCCGGGCATCGTCGGGGAAGTTCTCGGAAGATAAAGTCACTTGTTTCATGCGTGCACCAGCGTAACATACTTTTTTTGGCGGATGGTGAGATACGGCTTTTGCAGCCGCTTTTTTAACTCTTTGTCCTGCGTCAGGATGAGAGCTCCTTTTTTGGACTCTGCAACCAATGCATCGTCGACTTTTCCCGTACTCTTCAGCACGATAATTGTTTTTGCTTTCAGCAACGCCAGCGCCAGGCGTGCCGCTGGCGTGAATTTTCCGTTCTCTGTTGCCGCAAGGCTTTCCAGCTCCCGTATCGTCCCCTGGAGAACAGCCAGCCGGTATGGAAAATCACAGGCCCGCTCAATTTCCGAAAACACGTCGACGCGAAAGAGGGCAATGGCCAGGAGCGCGTTCGTGTCGATGATAATTTTTTTCATGAGGAGTGCTCTGTCCGTGCTTCGCCGTGCGCAAGGGCCTGTAGCGTCGCTAGCCACCATATTTTTGTAAGCAAGAGCAGCCCCAGGACCAGCAGGCCGCTGAGGATGATGACAAACGGCGCCTTTCCCGTTTCTATGAGTTTGAACGTGCCGTAACTGCTGCCGGCGATTACGGAAAGAAGCAGCAAGAAAGCAGGCAGCGTGTGCTGCGCTTTCTTCAGGCCGACATTTCCCACTTTTTTCAGCAGCTCTTTCCCGGGCAGATGGATGAAAGCGAGAGAAACCAGAAAGAAATAATAGAAAGCTATCGGCAGGATGAACAGCGCTTTTGGAAGAGCCGCGTTCGGCAAAATACTTTCTTTGAAGAGGAAGAACTGGCTGCCCAAGAACAAGCCCAGGAAAAGTGTGGTGAGCAAGATGTACTTCAGCCCGCGGGCTCCTAAAAGCAGCAGATTCTTTTTTATAGCGGGCAGCGGGTTAATCAACTGCTGTGCGCCCACCCAGAGGATGCTGTTAAAGCCGAGAAAAATTGCCAAAGACGTCCAGAGCAACGCCAGCAGCGTTTCTTGCATGGCATTGTATGCTGCATACAGCGGCAGCGCATCTCCTAATGGAGGAATGCCGGCTTGCAGCTGTTCGGGATCAAGGTCAGCTTCCGCAACGAGTGTGGAAATCTCCTCGGCATAGGATAAGATTTTCACCTGATACCGCAGGCCATTAAATGCTAGGACAAAGAAAAACAGGATCTGCAGCACGAGCAGGACGCTAAACAGCGCGCGGTGTTTCTTGATGGCGGTGATAGTCGCCGTGAGTCCTTGCTTGTAGGCATGCATAGGCTAAGAAAAAGGAAAGATTTTATATAAAACCTTCCGTTCCGAGCTCTCTGCGCCAGGCCATCTGCCGGGGTAGCAAAGGCTGGCCAAATGCGCAGGTGAGTGAAGCAGCTCTGCGAAACTTAAGACCAGCTCCATGAGGGGGCACCAATCAGGATGATTGGAAGATATCCTGTCCCTTAGTGGGTTCGGGGGTTCAAATCCCTTCCCCGGCATTTTTGTTTTTGCTTCTTCTTTTGACCACAACAACCTTTAAATAAAAACTTCTTTCTCTTGCTGCTCAGGCCCCTGTAGCGCAGCGGTACGTTGCGTAGGCGCAAAAGCCTACGGAGTGCGCAAGAGCGCGCGACCTTGGTATCTGAAACAAAAAGGTCGAGGTCCCGAGTTCAAATCTCGGCAGGGGCTGTTTTCATCTGATTGTTAGTCTGGTTGACCATAATGTTTATATGACTCACTATTTTTCTTCTCTCAGTATGATAAGTGGGGTTCTGAAGAGGGCTGCTTCTGCCGCGTTTGTCTCTGTTCCTTTAGTTCTTAGTGGAGTGACGGCCACGGGCTGCCTGGACGAGCCTTTTCCTGATCGGCCATTATTTGAGTCTTCCCCCCTGCTGAATACTCGCACTCTTTTCCAAGATTCCCTTTTGGAATTTGCGATGCAGACCGATCCCCGCTATTTTTCCCTCTTTCAGGAGATCAGCCCGTCATATCGAGATACGGCTAAGCCTAATGCCTTCGCTCTTTTTCCTGCAACGGCGGATCATGTATTTGATAGCACCGCTTTAGGCTGGTTTGTGCGCGGCCTTCATGAGCATTATGACGTACGGCTTTTTGCCGCCCATCAAAAGCAAGAGGCGTATGCTGCTCTTGCAGGCCTTGCTTCTGCCGATCCTTTTTCCATCAATTTTCTCACGCTGTTTGGCCATGGAACACCCCGAACCCTCGCTCTTGGGGGGCCCATCTGCCGTCCGGGGGAGTGTCAACGTGATGAATCGCATGCTTTCAGCGTAACGGATAGGGAATTCTGTTCCTATTTGGATGACGCTCTCGCATCGGACGCCGTCATCTTTCTCGGCTCCTGCGCTACAGGGTACGGGGAGGAGGATGCGGAAAATTTTGCGAACTTTATTATGGCCTGTGCACCGGGGAGAACCGTCTATGCCGGAACGGCTCCTTTTTCCGCGCAGGGTATACAGGTTCATGACTGGTACCCTTTTGATGTAACGATCAGGGGAGGATGGGGGATGTCATTTACGCGCTTCGGTTTCATACCCCTTACTGATGTGACGTACACGAACAAAGGGCATGAAGAATAGCGGCAAGAAGAATAGCTTGCATAACACTTATTAACGTTCTCCTTTCTGATTCATCACATGCTCCAGGCTATTGCCCGTGAAATAAAAGCATCTTTACAAGTATCTTCTGCCGATGATGCTCTGCTCTTCGACGGTAAGCAGTTCCCGGTACGGCAAGAGCAGTTCGCCTTCTTGGCACTGCCCGCCTCACAAAAGACTATTGCTTTTGTCGACGGCGGCCAGGCGGAGATCCTTTCTGCAGGGAACTTCTGCTTGTCTTTTCTGCGGGTGGCTACGGCTATTTTTGCCGGGCAAAAGAAAAAGCGGCCGCTGCTTTCGGAGTTCTATCTTTTCACCAAAAGCATCTTTCACGAAAATGAAATATGGTACCAGAGCAAAATATTTCCGCTTGACGCATCGCCTTTGCTCACTTCCGAGCAGCTCTTGGTTTCTTCCCGAGACCCGTTGCTAGCGACGGGAAAAGAGCGTGCTTCTGTCACCATGGTAAGTTCCTTGGCCCGGCGCTTTGCCGAACTTGCTCTCGCCAGGAAAGTCGCAGCTGATGCGGATATCGCCGTTCTCGACGGTACTTTGGAAGCAACATATCCCGGTGAGAAAGCTTTGCTGCAGCAGCTCAGTCCTGCCGTCTGCGCGCTGGCCAAAACCTCGGCGCTCTTTACAAAAGATGGCCACAATCCTGCCCTGCTGCTGAACAAGCTCGGCCCGCAGGGCTGCTGGCAGTATGCAGTTGCGGAAAGCGAACAGGTGCGTTTTGTGAAGCTGCATGAGAAAAGCAAGCATGTTTTCCGCTATGGAGGAAAGAAAGAGCACCTCCCCTTTTTGCTCGAACAGTCCCACGATGCGGTTTTTCTTGGCTATCCCTATGGCTTGATGCTGGCCGACCAGCTGGCCCGGGTCAGCGACCAGGAAAAGCAGCGGCTGCGCATGCAATTGCTGTTGCGCAAAGAGAATAAAGAGTTATTGGATGCGATGCAAGCGACTAATGCGCATGAGATTCTGGATGCGCTGGGGTGAGTAAAGAATGTTTTGCAATACTTGGTTGGTTGCGCAGTCGGGGCGTGCGGCGAGGGAGGGGTTGCTCCATTCGGGAGGCCCGAGTAGGGCAAAATTGAAGCGAAGCTGAGATTTTGACCGTCGCACCGCCCCTGACTGCGCAAAATAATTATTTACATCTTTTTATCAAGATCGTCCACGAAACGTTTATAAAATAACCGCCGTTTTTTGGCATATGGTTAAGCGCACCGGTTCACGGCAGCGAAAAAGCCGCTATAAATTGCAGCGGCATTTCCGCCAGAGAGGAAAGATCCCCCTCAGCCAGTATTTCCAGCAGCTGCAGAAAGGGGATTCCGTGGCTTTGGTCCTGAACTCTGCCGTGCTGCATGGCTACTTTTTCCCCCGCTTTCATGGGATGACCGGCGTGGTCTGCGGGAAGCGTGGCAAGTGCTATGAAGTCCAGATTACCGACGGCGGGAAAGAGAAGTCCCTCTTTGTCCATCCCATCCATCTGAAAAAACACTAAACAAAAGTCAAAAGAAAAATAAACCGCAAGCTACAGAACAAAAACAAGAGTGCCCATGGTCAGCCCCCAATTTATTGAAGAAAAGCCGCTTTCCCTCGTCGAGGTACAAAGTGCTCTCACCACCATTGAAAAGCGGGACACAGAGCTGAACTTCCTCTCAAACAAGACCAAAGAGTACGTTGCTGCGTTTGTCCGCCTCACTGCGGAGCAGCAAGAGCAGCTGGAAAAGAAGCTGCACGGCCTGGATTTGACCCGCTTAAAAACGGAGCATATCAAGAAGATTCTGGATTTTGTGCCGACGACCGCCAATGAGCTGAAAATCGTCTTGCAGGCCTATCCGCTGACGATGCCGAAGAAAGACCAAGAAAGCATCGTGGCTGCGGTGAATGGCGTTCTTCAAAAGCAAAAAGCGGCTACACCCTAAAACGGTTGCTCTACAATCGTAATTTTTATTAAGCAAAAGAGCTTTACTCATGAAATTGAAAGAAACGCTCCCCTCAAAAAATGGAAGAAACAGAAAAACCCCAAGGGCCCGACCGCGAGGAGAGGGCTATTGTCCTGGACCATTTGGAGCACGGCTATCCTCTCGAGGAGAGTGCGCTCAAGACGCCCATAGCGCAAGCCTTGGGGGTCGAGCATATCACGCTTCTGGAGCTCATCCCTAAAAGAGGCATCTTTCTGCAGCCGCATCAGGATGTGTACATCGGTGAAGGCAAGCGGGAAGAGATCCATCATATCAAAGGGCGGATCCCTTTCTCAAAGTTAACCCTGACTGCGCAGAAAGAATTGCCCCATGCGCTCGAGACGCTGATTAGCCGCGACGAGCAGCGGTTCATTGCTTT
>CAZOPZ010000002.1:50469-52484 GCA_964582035.1 uncultured Methanosarcinales archaeon
AAGCCCAGCCGCTCAGCATGCGCATGCACCAGCTGGAGCTCCTGCCCGGCTTGGGGAAGAAGCACATGGTGGAAATTCTGGAAGCCCGCAAAGAGAAGCTTTTTGCAGACTTTGATGACCTGAAGACCAGAGTTAAATTACTGCCGAACCCGCGGCAGGTGGTCATAAAAAGGATTCTGTCAGAGATTGAAGGGAAAGAGAAATATCAGATATTTGTGCGATAGAAAACGTATACTTTTTTGTCGTCGGTGTCTACGCCTATTTCCTCGCATACTCCACATATCCGCAATGCCCGCACACCGCGCGGTCTTTATGCGCCCCTAAGAACATCCCCAGGCCGCATTTCGGGCAGAAGCGGTTCTTGCGGACGAGCTTGCCACTAGAAGTGTCATATACTTTCTGAATTTTCCAGCCGGGCTTCTTGGCTTTCGGGCCTTTGCCTTTCCCTTCCGCTTTCTTTGCCCCACTTTGCTTGGTTGCCATGCTTATGCCTCAGCTTTGGCTGCTTTCGCGGCCGTAGCAGCTTCTGCAGCTTTCTTTTTTTCTTCTGCTAAAACTTTCCGTTCCTGGCTGGTGAGCTCTTCAAAGCGCTTTCTCGCTTCCAGGGACTGGTATGCCACGGCTTCCGCCAGCGCTTGCTGCTTGCCGAAGGTGGTGGTTATCTTTTTAACGACGACATTCGGAACATCAGTGGATAGTGCTTTGGCGACTGCTGCAGCAACGTCCATGGTTTTTGGCGTCGCTCCCTCGAAGAGCAGTCTTGCCTGCACTTCTGTCCGCTGCAGGAGCGGATTTTCTTTTTTTGCTTCGATGGTGAGTTTCATGGCCTGTTCCGTTTTTTGTATCGTTTTTTTTCTTTTTTTAAACTGGTATGGGTCTATTGTTTCTTCTTTCTCTTTTTGCTTACCGTACTTTTATCGCATATTCCCCTTTCACAGTAACGCCCACTTTCTGGGCAATCAGCGAGTTCTGTGCATCAGCGATATACAGGCGCCCCTGCCAGCTGGTCGTGAAGGTATTGCCTTTGCACAGCGGGCAGGCGTCTCCTTCCACGAAGATCTTGCACTGTTTGCACGCTTTTTTTTTGCTCATGGTGTTTAGTGCCTCGCTTTTGGGTGATGGGGTTTATTTTTCTTTGCCTTTTTCCTTTCCTTTCTCTTCTTCAGTATTTACCGGTGCAGCATCTTTCTCTTTCTGCTGCTCCAGCCATTCCAGCTTGCCTAAGCCTTCCTGGCGCATGCTCAAGCCGATCTTGGGCCGGTTCATGTCTTTAAAGCTGACGGCAATGATGCGCGCCCGGCAGTTATCATTGACTTTCAGGACCTGGCCGGATTTCTTCCCTTGCAGGACTTTTTCTTTGCTGAACGATACGAAATCATCCATGCTCTGGGAGATGTGCACCATGCCTTCTGCTGGCCCCATCTCGAGAAAAGCGCCAAAATCCGTAATGTCACGCACTTTTCCAAAGACTAGCTCATTCTGCTCCGGCTTGTAGGCCAGCAGCTCAAATTCTGTCTCAAAATAGCCCGCGCCATCGCCGGGGATGATGACTCCTTCTTTGGCTGATCCCAGAGAAAGGACATTGATCACAAAGCCCAATTCTTTGGAAACATAATTATCATACGCCGCTTTCACATTCTTCAGGACAGCCTCTGCCTGCGGCAGGTCAAACATGCTGGGCGGAACCCGGATGTGGTCGTTGAGCTTTATCTTGTAAAACATGTATTCCCCACCGAAAAGTTATGTGAGCACGAGATATTTCTTTTGCCGCAGAGTGATGATCCGCGCCCCCTTTGCCTTCACGTTGGCATTAAGAGGCTGATCCTGCGTGGCGACGATGACGCCGGGACCGGAGATCGCGGTAATCGCTTCGTCGACGTGGCGATGGTCATGGGGAAGTATATTTAAATCTTTTGCTTTTATAAGGGAGAGTGTCGTCTTGGCCGCAAGCTTCGCCGCCCCCCTCTGGGTCTCTGCGATCCGCCCGAGCTCCGCAAGAGATCCCTGCATGACGC
>CAZOPZ010000003.1:0-8634 GCA_964582035.1 uncultured Methanosarcinales archaeon
GTTGGAGATTTTCTTTTGTTCACTAGGAAAAGTAGTGGTGATAAATGGGAAAGCACGTCCACGAACACCGGCATTATCACTATGATAAGTCGGATAGAAGCAAAAACGGTAAAACAACAGCTTGGGGAACCGCCGGGCTTATCCTTGCCATCTGCAGCTTATTCTTTGTTTTTGTCCCTTATTTTGGTTTGCCCATGGCGATCATTGCGGTTATTTTTTCTGCCGTTCAAAAAAAACACAAAGAGACTGGGGTAGCAACTGCAGCATTAGTGGTCGGAATAATCGGTATTATTCTTAATGCAATAATGTTACTGTTTGTTTTTATTGGTTTGGCTTTTTTGTCGGCTCTTTTTGGTTCGGTGGGAGAAACATCTGTCAGTAGCGTTGGAACAGAACTCATTAATGACACTTCTTCAGGAAGCATTTCCGAAACAAATATTCCCGAAGAAACGGAATGTCCCAAAGTTGTCAAAACACCCACCTCTTATGGTTTTCATTGGGGGGAGAGTATAGAGGGCAACCAAAATCTTTGGCTCTATGCCGATTTCTTAAGGCAGGTAGACTTTTCTGGTGGATGGACTCTGGCGAATATGCCTTCGAGCAACGAATTTATGAGAGACACTTTATCTTGTCATAGGGGGTCTTACACTGGGGAGAATACAAATAAGCTTTACTGCAGCGGCTCTTTATTATACGATTCTGAAATTAAAAAAAGTAATATCGATGCAGATGGGAATATTATCAGTACAGATTATCTTGACGTAGACTTTGTTTTTGATATCACTGGAAAAAACATCCAAAGTGTGAATGATTTGAAAAGTCTTCGGCTGGAATCGATTAGTTGTTCAGAAAATAGCTTATGGTAACTGAGGAAGTCAAAAAATGCCTACAAAAAAACTCCATTCATCCATTCTAATAGCTATTGTCGCTATCGTCGCCATTACTGCCGTTACGGTCATTCTGTTAACGTATGCGCAGAAAGGAGCTCTCGTCGGCGAAGCGGCACAAAGATATCAAGTAGGGGGATATACGGGCCCGCTTCCCACGTACGTAAACGAGACGAAGCTGTTTTGTGATAAAGTGAATAATTGTGGTTTGGCTCCTGTTAGTGGCGGTTCGCTGAAAGTGGTGGATGCGACGGGGAGAGAGGTGGGGATTCTTGTTGATGCCCCGGTTGCAGGTAAAGGAGATGTGGTAAAAGTATTTGACACAAATGTGCAAAAGTTCCTTAATTACAATTTGTATAACGTTACTAATGGTACAAATGATTCTTATCCCTCCACTGAAGATGAGCTTTGGTTTGAAACGGAAGACTGTAGCAGTCAGGGTTATCTTCTAGCACCCCCAAATTGGGGAGGAACAAAGGTTGGAGCGAACAACCCTTACACACCCCTGGTGTTTAGAGGCACTCTCTATGCTTTTTCAGATTATCAGAGTATTAATGTAAGTTACCGTGAGGGCATAATCTTGAGGAGTAGAACTAGAAGTATACACCCTGAATACCCCGACGGTTGCGAGGCAATCCCCTCATTAAATCTTAGTAACCCCATTTATGCTGGTTACTATCTTTCTATTATTGAAGAGTTCAACATTCCCACTTACAAAGGCCCGCTTTCGATAGTGGTTAAATGATCGAGAAAAAGAGCAAGTTGGGCAGAACAGTTCTTAAGATTGGTCTTTATCGCAAAATAAAGAGTTCTTCTTTCTTTCAGAAAAATAAAATTACCTTTTTTAGGATTTTTTGCATTTCTCTTCTTGCGATACTGATATTTCTTCTGCTAGACAAAGACGAATATGAAGTTAAGATAAAAGAATTTAACGCATCTTTCCAGTTTGATCCCCAAAACATTTTCCAACAGGAACATTCCCTCATCAAGATAGAGCCAATTGAAGTAATCTTATCAAAGATTCTTGAACGTCAGAAATATAACAAAATTTGTTTCAGAGACGAAGGAAGCTACATCTCCGAAGAAGCTTTTTCAGATTCTGTTCTCATTATTAATGTCACGTATGATGGTTATAGCAAGATATTATTACAGAACCAAACAACATGTTTTAAGCTTACAGGAGAGTCTAATCAGAGATGGAATTTCTCTTTTTCTAGCCCAAATGAGCTCACACAAGCTTTCTTCGACGTTAAAGAGTTTGGGGAGTTAATGGTATCGCCATCCCTCTCGACATATTTAAGAATAAATTCTTTTTATGTCGTCTATGTTTTTGCTTTTTGTCTATTCTATTCCGGCACATTTTTATGGGTTTTAAACGGTATTTTGGTTTTTATTAAGAACAAAGAAAAATAGCGTTCAGCTCCCCCCCTCCCCTTTCCTTCCCCCATACAGCTTCTTCACCTTCTCCCGCCCTTCCTTCGTCCGCATCAATTCTTTCAGAACCCGTTCGTGATTAGCAAAAAGGGCATTGATGAACTCCGTGTGGGGCTTTCTCCATGCATCGGGATGTTCTCTTACAAATCGTGCCCAGCGCTCTACCTGCTCCATATGGGATTCTCTCATAGCCGTAACCGTCGTATAAGCTCTTTTACTTTTTTAATCTTCTCCTCATCAACCATCTCCGAGAAGACGATGCGGAGATGCCAGGCATCTTCCAAGTCTTTGGGGCTCTTAAGCAGTTCCTCTTTAAATGCAATATTCACATTAATGTCACTGAACCACACGTCAAGGTTCGTGAGGGGCAGCTTTATGCGCGTGCGCAGTTGATACTCGTCAAGCTCATCTTTCGCAAATTTGACTTCCATTTCCGGCAGAGGCTTCTCTTTCTCGGTAAAGCGCACCGAGAGATTTTCTGTCAGATAATCATACACCTCATCTGCATCGTCAGACTGCATGCACGCAAATCCCTCTTTTTTTAGAGCAGCAAAGAGTTTCCCGAACATATCTCGGCTTACTCTCTCCATAATCAGGTCAATATCTTCAGTCCCCCGAGTTCTGCCGGAGGCAATGGCGACGAATCCGGAAACAATGATGTAGCGGCAATACTGCTCAACAATCTGAGTGAATCTCTTACAGAATTCATTGAGAACATTACGATCCGTGATTTCTCGTTTCATGACCGGCTTCAGAAGGGCCAATATCTTATAAATATTTGTCAAAACCCCCCGTCGAAAGACGAATCCTTTATATATTTCAATTATTTCAAGACTTTTATGTTTGAAAAGAGAGGCCAGTCCGCGGCGGGAGCTGCCGTCCTTATCGCCGTCATTGCCGCACTCATCATCATGTTCGTCATTCTTGTGCCGCCCCAAGAGCGGGCGATCATCCTGGGCGATGAGCAGGCTCCCGGAGTTCCCGGCGTTCCTGCAGCCGAAAAGAATCTTCTTACTACCAGCCCCGGCCGCATCGATTACCTGACGCAAAAAGAAGTCGAGCATCCCTTGCCTGCCGTAGCGGTCTATACGCGGACGGAAAGCAAAAAGCTTGCAGACAAAAATCTGGCGTATGCCAAGAACGGCTTATTCTCGGAAGAAGTGAGCGAATTCCGCTTCACGCTGTCCGATGTGGCCCATACCGACAATGTGGTTCTCCATTTTGCCGTCGAAGCCCTGAGCGGACGGTTACAAATACTTTTCAATGGCGAAGAAGTGTATGATGCTGAGGTCCTTTTAGGCGCTCTCCAGCCGATTCCGCTGCCCCAGCGGCTGCTCCAAGATGACAATCTTATCGTCTTTTCCGTGTCCTCGCCCGGAGCAGCGTTCTGGAGAACCAATGAAGTTTCTTTAAAGAATATCCGCGTCGTTGGCGATGTGACAGACCTTGGGGCACAATTCTCCCGGAATGTCTTCCTCGTCTCAGAAACGGAAAAGCAGAATCTCGAAAGAGTGACGTTAAAATTCCAGCCCGGCTGCGTTTCGGGCAGCGGCAAGCTGCAAGTCATGGTAAATGGCAAAGAAGTATACAACGCCGTGCCGGACTGTGCGCTGGCATTCATCCCGCTGGAAATCGCTCCTGAGAGCATCCGCCGGGGCGAGAATGAAGTCATCTTTACCACCGAACGGGGCACCTACCTCCTCTCTGGTGTCGTTGTCCTGTCCGAGCTGCGCGAGGTGGAATATCCGACGTACTATTTTGACCTCTCGCTGGAAGAGTATGAGCAAGTAAAAGATGAGGATTTGCGGGTGCGCTTGCGGATGGAATTTGTGGACATCACTACAGATAAGTTTGGCGAGCTGATCTACAATGGCCACACCCAGCATTTCGATACGAAAGAAGGCTTTTTTGTCACAGACCTCAGCGAGGACGTCGTCCGGGGAGCCAATGCGCTGAAGATCAAGCCGAGAAAAACCATTGAAGTGCGGGAATTACGGGTGGATTTGGTCAAGTAAGCTTTTTTTTCTGGGTTAGCGGTAGTTAGTTTTTTATATACTCGTTCTTATTCTTAATATAAATAGGAAAAAAAGAGGAACAGATGGTAGGCATACCGGGTGGCGGACTGGCAAAAGTAGGTGCAGCATATGCAGTTACGAAGAGCGCCCTTGGCGCTTTAGGCCAATATTTCAGCCTGTTTCTCATTATTGTCGGCCTTCTTCATTTTATTTTCATTCGCGGCGGCCCCCTCCATGAATTGGCAGCTATCATCATGTTCATTCTCGGAACCGTTGCTACGGTGGGCTTTTTCCGCAACTCCGACTTCTGGGAAGGCAGCCCGCCGATTCATCATACGCTGGGCGCCTGGATCACGGCCACGGCGTTTCTCTTCTGGTATTTCCCGGGAGGGAGGACGGCATCCAGCTTGCTGTATACGGGGATTATCTGGGGCATTCTTCTCGTTATCTATGGCCTCATTGCGACAAAAGGTGAAGGCACAAAAGCGTTTGCCTTTGGGCTCATCCCGGTCATTTTTTTCTTTATGGATGTAGCTGCCGCGTGGCTTTTCGGCCCGGAAATGTTGAACTGGCGGATCACTGAAGGCTTGCAGACCCTCATTTTTTATGTGCCCTGGTGGACGCTGCTGGGCTGGATCCTGCTGCCGACGAAAAATGCCCTCGTCAATATCGTAAAAATTGTCGGCCTCATCCTTCTCGTGCTCGTGGTCATCGGCCCTTTCCTGCCGGCAGTGGGCCATGAGTCTGCAGAATCGCTGATTCCCGGCACGCAGGGATTCCTGGAAGCAGAACGGCAATTGCAGGAACGGCTGCCGAGACAGGAAAATCCTTTTATTTCAAATTTGAGATGCATTACCGCCGGCCGCTATGAAGATTTGCCGGCTTGTGTCGAAGAGCGAAGAGTGGAGTCTGAACTCCGTTCCCTCTGCGAAGATCGTGCCGAAGAAGAAGATCGGGAAGCAACGGATACATATCTCGAATCCTGCATCGAAGAAGAACGGGTGCGCACAGAACGAGAGCGCATCCAGGTGAGCGGCATTACTGATCCCACTATCAAAGAACCCTTAGAGATTAAATTTGAGAAAGGCGATTTCTTCCCCGACAAGACGTACCGGAGAGAGAGCGAGCAGAGCCGCATCCGCTATCCTCTAGATCTAGTCATCAAGAATCCGCGGCAACAAGCCATCACCATCGCCGTATCCTGCGGCTTTGAGAAAACCAGTGGTGAGGAAGTGGTGGCGGGCAGGATCATAGGCCCCGCGGAATTTACGATTGCTGAATCGAGCAAGACCCAAACTATTGTCTGTGAGCCGGAAGCGGCCTTAGACGGCAGCTATAAGCTCAACTATACTGCACGCTTTCTCCACTTGCAGACATTTTCCCGGCTCACCCGCGCGTTCATCGGCGAGCCTCCCGAAGACTCGGCCGCTTTAGCTGAGCGTGCCCTGCTCAGAGACGAGATACGTGATGCGCACTTCCCCGGCAGCACTGCGCAATCCCAGGCGCCCAACGATCCCGTGCAGCTGCATTTTGCGCTGGGCAACCCTGTAGATAATCCCATCGTCGAAGGAGAAAGCGGCTTGTTGCTTGCTGCGGCCATAAAAAACGAAGGGCGTGGCGAAATCCTGCGCATCAATCGCTACAGCCTTTTCCTGCCGGGCTTGGCGGTTGATGATACGCGCTGCTTAGAAGCCTTTGACGTCGAGATTCCTGCAGAAAGCCGTCTCCGCGGAGACATCCATCTGCCGCTTTGCTCCATCCTCAGCTTGCCGTTTGAGCTGAAAGATCCCGGTGAGCAGGAGTATTACCTGCGGGAATTTACGGCAGAGCTTGATTATGATTATGCGCTAACTGAAGAAGTGCGGGTGGAACAGGAGGTCATCTCATGAGGGAAAAAGCCATGCAAAAAAGCAGGACCGGGCCGTTCCTCTTTCGAGCCATTTTTCTCTTGTTGCTGGTGCTCTTGATCTTTGGCTGCCAGGGCCGTTCCGGAGAGCGGCAAATCGAATACAATTTCAAGCAGGGCATGGCGGAAGTGGGACTCTCCTTGCTGGAAAATGCGCCGCCAGAGCAGCTTTACCCGAATACGGACTTTCAAATCGTCGTTACCGTCGACAATAAAGCTGCCTATGATGTGCAGGAGGGCGAGCTGCGCCTCATCGGGCTGGATGAAAAGTATTTTGACATCTATCCCCTCAGCCAGATATTCTCACTGCAGGGAAGAAGCCTTACCAACCCCTCGGGAGAGAAAGCGTTCCTGCAATTCGATGGCCGTGCCGGCGAGCTGTTCCTGAACGCGGAAGAGTACGTCGGCACATATTTCCTGAAAGCGGCGTACACCTCGACTGTCGATTTTACGGATACGATCTGCCTGAATGCGGATGCGTACGGCATCTACACGGGCGGCTGCCAGCTGGAAGCAGAAAAATCCTATTCGGGGCAGGGAGCGCCTTTGGCTGTTACCAGAATGGAGGAGATCGTTTCGCCGGGCAGCGGCGATGTGGAGTTCCGCTTTACTCTTGAAAATCGGGGCGAAGGCGCCGTTACTGATGTTACCCTTCTCGCTGCGCAATTAGGCGGGCAGGAGCTTTCCTGTTCTTTTAAAGGCGAGGAAGAAGGGCAGCTGCGCATCCGCATGACGCCGGAAGAGCAGGAAGCGGTGGTGCTCTGCCATCGCACGCTGCGGGGCGAGCCTTCGTACGAGACGACCGTCACGCTGCAGTTCCGGTATGCTTATGAGCTGAAAGAAGAGCAGGAATTGCGGCTGGTGCGATAAGAACACTTGAAAAGGTTTAAACCTTCTTCGCCGTCTCTATGGCTTTCTCCAAGGCTTTCTCATCAAAGCCGACAAGAATTTTTCCCTCGATGTCAATGACGGGAACTGCCATCTGGCCGGTTTTTTCGATGACTTCATCGTAATATTCGGTTTCTAAAGTGGTATCGCGCTCCTCAAAGTGCAGGCGCTTTTTTTTCAGCCATCCTTTGAGCTTCTCGCACCAGGGGCATGTTGGCGTCGTATAGATGATTATTTTAAAATCCATTTTGAGTGAAGATTATTCTTTCTAACAGCCTGCTTATATATACTTTTTTATCGTTTTTAGCATTTCTTCAAAAAGGCTCCTAGTTATGCTTTTGCACCTGCAGCGTTTGGTGGTCGATGGCCAGGATCTCCCCATCATTTATTTTTTTCCACGTGACATTTTTCAGGAGCGGCAGCCGTTCGGAACTCACGCAGATAAAGCCCGGCTTTTTTCCGAGCACCATGCCAAAATATCGGGGATCCCTTTTGAAGTTGACGCTGATAAATGTTTTCTTGAGCGTTGCCAAGATAACATTCGTGCCATCCCAGTCCTTGCAGCGGGCAATGGTCTCGCGGATGATTTCCGGATGCTCCGAAGAGAATTGCTCCAAGATGGCTTCGAAAAGCCGCTCGGAGTCCGTTGACCCTTTTACTTTTTCCGGCTTGCTGCAGGAAATTTCCCCCGAAATGGTGCCATTATGGGCAAAAACTATCTCCCCTTCCGCCCGATGCTTGGCAAAGAACGGGTGCGTGTTCTCTTCGTTCAGTTCCCCTTTTGACCGTTTTCGGGCGTGGATAAGGACCGCTTTGGCTTTCAGCCTATAGAACTCTTTTTTTCTTTCATCCGCAAAAAGGGGCAGCAGGGATTTTTTTACCACCCAATGCTTTCCTTTCAAAGAAGCGATGCCCCAGCCGTCTTTATGCACGTACGTCCCGCGGCCTTTGGCTTCGTTCAGCTCATGGGTGCTGCTTTGGTCTTGCGCAGCGCAGGACAAGCCTTCCAGGAGCGGCTCGACAGAAAATTTCCCAAGAGCGATGAGCATGCGGCACATGCATCTGAGAGGCGGGATATATTTTTAAATTATTCGGCGCTCTCCCTGTCCAGAAAAAACAATCATCCGGTTGTCCCGATATTTCTTGTCGCCCAGACTGCTGAACGCTTCTTCCAGGAGCTGGCGAGGCACGCACGAAGCGCCAGTAGCCGGATCAATGATCTGAAAGTGCTCTTGCGTAGAGCCATACACGACGATGAAATTCGACGAATTCCGCTGCTCCTGCCGCAGCGGCTTGACATTCACGCGCAGCAGAACGATATTCTGGTGGGCCAGTTCCCGTTCTAGGTCTTGAAAGGAGAGTGTTCCGACTTGGATGGGAATGTTTTCCTGCTCGGCTCGCTGCAAGTGCAGCTGCTCGGCAAAAGTAGCATGGCCGATGTCCGTTTTGGTATACCGATAAAAACGATAGTCTGGAAAATCGTACTCTTTTTTTCCCACGATGA
>CAZOPZ010000003.1:8653-22670 GCA_964582035.1 uncultured Methanosarcinales archaeon
TGCCTCTTGGCACAGAGCGCCAGCGCATAAATCGAAGAGGCCCGGGTCGGCGGCGTGATGGTCTCTCCCCAGATTTCGAACTCTTTTTCGCGGCTCAGCGGCACTGCTGGGTTACAATGATGCAGGATGCTTAAGAGAGAAGAAGCGGCGGCCGTAAATGGAGTCGTCTGTAAGTAGGGGATCATGAAAAAGGGTGGTTCGGGGCAGGGTAAAAATCTTTCCCAAAACCTTTTTAAATAAGCCCTCTGAGGAGGCAGGAATACGCTATTTAGGTTTAAAAGATCATATTTGCTCCCATGGCATCAACGACACCCGAAAAAAAAGTCAGCCGCATCAAGACCAGGAAGAAAAGCTGGTACACGCTGTTTGCTCCGCCCCTCTTTGGCGGTAAAGAGATTGGCGAAACCTATCGGGGCTCGCCAGAAGAAGCTTTGGGCACCGTGTTGGAGATCAATCTCCGGGAACTGACAGGGGATATGAAAGACCAAAGTGCAGTTCTGTCATTTAAAGTTTCCCGCCTTGACGGCAGCAAGCTTTTGACTGATCTTACCGGCTATGCTTTGACGCCCGCGTCCGTGAAGCGCCTGGTCCGCAAGAATACTTCTCGCCTGGATGACCGCTTTATCTTCCAGACCAAAGGGGGAAGAGTTCTTATTGTGAAAACGCTCCTGATCACCCTCTTCCCGACTCAGCGGTCTTTGCAAACCCATTTGCGGCAGACTACGCAGGACTTCCTGAAGAAAGAGATAAGCGCTCTTGATTTCAATGAGTTTATGGATGCCGTTATCCGCCGCAAGGTTCTTCTCGATTTAAAAAAGCGCCTGAACAAAGTGTATCCGGTTAAAGAAGCAGTGCTGCGGGCGATTGAGCTGCAGGGCGAGGGAAAAACTACCAAAAAAATGGAAGTTTCGGCTGCAGCAGAGCAAGAGCGTGCTGCTCCCGCAAGTACGACGGAGGAAAGCGCCTTGCTGGAGAAGCCGGATGAAAGCGCTGCAGTGCTCGAAGGGAGTTCAGAAGAAGGGATATCCCCTCTTATCGAGGAAGCAGAAGAAGCCGCGGCAGAAGCCTAGGCTCGGCAGAAGAGAGCTCGATTTATTTTCATGAAGTTTCTGGCATTTGTGGACGTGCATACGGATCTGGCTGCGGTAAAAGCTTTAGCAGCCCGCGCGCAAAAAGAAGACATCGATTTTGTGCTCTGTGCCGGGGATCTGAGCCAGTTTGGCAAAGGCTTGCAGGAGGCGCTGGAGATTTTTTCCCGGTGCAAGAAAGATTTCTATATGGTCCCCGGGAACCATGAGACGGCTGCGCTGCTGGCGGATACGGAAAAAGCATTTCCTTTTTTCAAGAGCCTGCATCGGAAAGCCGTGCCGATCGGCAAGCATATTTTTTTGGGCTATGGCGAAGGCGGCTTTGGGCAGGAAGATGCCGCATTTCGAAAACTGGCCCGGGAGTGGTACGGCACCTATAATGGGCAGAGCTTGGTGTTGGTGACGCATGGGCCGCCCTTTGGAACGAAGATTGATCTCCTGAACCAGCGGCAAGTCGGCAATGTCGATTACCAGAAGTTCATCGAGCGGATCAAGCCAAAAGTGGTGATCTGCGGGCACATCCATGAGACTGCTGGCGTAATGGATGAGATTGGAGAAACGAAAGTCATTAATCCTGGCTGGGACGGGATGGTTATTGAGTTACCGTAACATGAAACATCGTATCGTGTATAGCGCGGACTTGCATGGGAATGAGGTGCAGTATCAGAAATTGGTGAAATATGCCCTCCAAGTTGCGGCTGATGCGGTTATTATCGGGGGAGATATCGCTCCGAAAGGAAACTCCGCAACTGCTTCTCTTGAAGAATTAAAAAGTAAAGGGCTTCCTTTAGATAATTTTATTGCCATGCAACATCTCTTCTTTAAAGAACGACTGCCACAATTAGTGAGTCCCTTGAAAGAAAAAGGCATTCCCTTGTTTATCATGATGGGCAATGATGATTGTATGGCGAATCTCCCTCTCTTTGAAAAAGGAGAAGAGGAAGGATTGTATCAGATTATTCACGGAAAAAGGCTGCAGCTAACCAATGATTTTTACCTCGTCGGATATTCCTGCGTTCCCATCACGCCTTTCGGCATCAAAGACTGGGAGAAGTTTGACTTGAGTATGGTTCCGGAACAGCTGCGCGACGCATATGAAGCACGAAAGCAAGCCAACTATCATTATTCTGGATACAAAAGTACGCTGCAGGGCTGGGTGCAGTTCCATTTCACACCGGAGATGGAAAGAAAAGATTCCATCCAAAAGGACCTGGCGAAACCGCTCTTTCAAGAAAAGCCGGAGCAGACTGTTTATGTGCTGCATTCGCCACCCCATAATACGAATCTCGATATCGTTGGAAGCAGGGAGCATGTGGGCAGCCTGGCGGAACGCCTCTTCATCGAAGAACGGCAGCCATACCTGACACTGCATGGGCACATCCATGAAACGGTCGATATGTCCGGCACATTCAAAGATCAGATTGGAAGAGCCGTCTGCTTTTCACCGGGCAACCATAATGTCGGCAAAAGGCTTGCTTGTATCTCTTTTGATTTGTATGGTCGAGAAAGGGCGCAGAGAATCATTCTGTGATAAGAGACTTTACTGGAAGAACATTCTTTTCACATCGCTTCCAGAAACACCTTCTTGACGACGATGGCTAGTCCTTTCTCCTGCGCATGAATTTCATTTGCGGACATCTGCGCTTCGCCGATAGCGACGAGCTCATTTTTGAGCGTCAGCAGAGCGATGAGGGCGCCTTTCGGAAATTCTTCCAATTTGCTGATGCCGGGAACGCCCACATCACGGCCATGGCTGACGCTTCGCAGCGTGCTGTCAAAGAGCCAGCATTTGGGCAGGTGCTCCACGGCTTTTTCTATCGGCTGCAGGCAATAGCGGAGGAATTTGTCATTGTCTTCCTCTTTGTAAAAAGAGTATGCATCGAGCACGTCTTGTAACGTCACGAGATGATCTTTTTCCGTAAACGGCCCGGCTTGCGTCCGGCGCAGTTCTGCCATGTGCGCTCCGCTGCCCAAAGATTTGCCCAGATCATGGCAAAATTTTCTCACATACATACCTGCCTGGCACCGCACGCGGAAGAGCACTTCCCGGTCGTTCATTTCCAGGATTTCAAACGCATAAATCTCCCGTTCCCGCAGCTGGCGCTTCACCGCACTTTTCACCGGCGGGAGCTGCAGGATTTTGCCGACAAACTGTTCAGCAGCTTTTTTGAGCGTTTCTTCGGCGATATCTTTATGCAGATGCATGATGCCGACATATTCTTTTGGAGCCGTAAGCAGGAATTGGGTTATGCGCGTGGCTTTGCCGATGGCGACGGGCTGCACGCCGGTTACGGCAGGATCAAGAGTTCCCGAATGCCCGGCACGCTTGCAAGGCAGGATTTTCTTGACGTAATCAGAAACCTGGTGGGACGTCGGCCCTTTAGGCTTGTCGAGATTGATGACGCCGTAGGTGAGAAGCTCTTCTGTCGAACGCTCTTCCGGCGGCTTGCCAAAGGTTCCTTCCGCTTCTTTCTTGATGAGGAGTTTTCGTTGGGGAGTATGATTATCCATAGACATTCATTCTTTGGGCTGTTTTAAAATAGTTTCGTCGAGAATTTCTCAGAGGGCTAAAGATGAGCTTTATATATTCAAACTTCTTTTTCTTTCATCATGGCCAAAAGAGGTGTTTTTCCCTTAGCCCTTTCTCCCGCTTCGTTAAAGCACTACCCCCCGCATACTGCCGCCCGCCGGGCTATTACCGAAGTTCCTTTGGCCCAGAAAAATGAAACAGTAAAATCTGTTCTCCATCGATTGCGCTCTCCTGCTGAAGAGCTGAAAATGACGGACTATGTGTATGTGATTAATCGTCGGGGTTTGTTGGAGGGGGTCGTTTCGCTGAAAGATTTGCTGCGGCATTCCGAAGATACAAAATTAGGGTCGTTGATGAAGAAAAAAGTCGTTGTAGTTTCACCTGAGACCCACCAGGAAAAAGCTGCAGACTTGGCGGTGAAGCATAATATAAAAGCCATTCCCATCGTGAAGCGGGGCAAGCTTCTCGGCGTGGTGCCGATGCGGCAGATTCTGCTCATCCTGAATCGCGCTTTGCGGGAAGATGTGCTCACTTTTGCGGGCATTCACAAAGCGCACCTCAATTACGAGAATACGCTGGCTGTTCCTCTCTTCAAAGGCATCCTGCATCGGCTGCCCTGGCTGCTTGTCGGCTTAGTCGGCATCAGCCTGACCGCGGGGTTCATAGGCCTTTTTGAAGGGGTATTGCAGAGCCATCTGATCCTCGCCCTTTTTGTTCCGGCGGTGGTCTACATGGCCGATGCTTTGGGAACGCAGCACCAGACACTTTTCGTGCGGGATTTGGCTGTCTTGGGGAAAGAATTGCAGATGAAGAAGTACTTCCTGAAGCAGATGCTCATCGGCAGCCTGGTCGCGGCTTTGTTAGGGGCTTTGATGTTCCTGATCATCAATTTCTTTTGGCAGCAGCCTTTTATTGGCCTGATCATTGCCCTGGCTCTCTTCATGGCGCTAGTCGTCACGAGCTTTACGGCGCTGGCTATCACGCTGGTGATTACCAAGCTGCAGCTTGATCCCGCTTTGGGCAGCGGCCCTTTAGCGACGATAATATCAGATGTAACATCGATTGTGATCTATTTTGTGGTGTCATTTGCGCTGTTGGGGGGAGGGTGAAAGCTGTTGGCTTTTCTCCTCTTCAATCATTTCACGGAGGTAAGAAATTCTTCTCGGGTTATCTCTAAGAATTAGACTTCTACCGTTTGAATGCCAACGAATTCCTGAACGAATTCCGGCCTTTTCTCTTCTTCGCCAAGGTAGGCTTGGATGGCTTCTTTCGTTCTCTTCAGAAGCTGATCCATGGTTTTTGCTTGGGTATGGCAGCCCGGTAATTCAACGACTTCAGAGACGAGCCAGCTGTCTTCGTCTCTTTCGATAAGAAGAGTGAATTTTGTCATTTGTACTTTCTAAGGCGACAAAGGTTTATATGTCTTTTTCCGGAAAACAATATATCTGATTTTTTTCAAAAAATCTGGGCCCCTATTCTCTTCAGAAACTTTTCTAGCTTGTCCACGAAAGCTCTGCCAGCGCTTGAAACATCGGGAGCTCTTCTTCTTTGACAATAATCCCCGAACTTCTGTGCCTTTGCCGATATGCATAAGCCCCCTGAAAGAGCTGCCGGAGCGTCCACTGTTCAGGAATGGCGACCGGGAAAACAAGGTCTTCTATTCCCTCTTTTGTCGCTACTGCAAAAGGCGTCTCCAAGCGCTGGAGCACGTCTTCTGGGGACGGCTCTGCTAATGGGCTGATAATTCTGCTGTGATATTCCGGATTCCGCAAGCTTTGGGTCGCTACCAGAAACCCTTCATGCCGCGGAAAAACGGCCAATAATTCCATCTCCAGCCCTTGAACCAGTTTTGCTGAAGAAGGGTGAATGTCGTTAAGAAGCTCGAGTCCAGACCGTCCCACAAAGCAACCTGGAAGACCTATTTCCTCAAATTTTTCAGGAGGTATTTTTCCATTGTTATAAAACTCGATGAGAGACCGTTCCCAGCCGTCTCTGGCTTTTTCGGGAGAAAGGTATTCAGGGTCCATGGTATGGCTCTTTAGCTTATCGTAGCGAGAGGCTTAGTTCTATCCATTTTGTCAAGAAAAAAAATCATCTACTGATAACTCGCATTCGACTGATAACTGATTGGCTCATACAGCGACTTCTCTTTCTTCTGCGGATGCACTTGCCCACAAGAACTGCCAAAAGAACACATGGTGATTATGCCTCCTCCTTTGCTGTTTCCGCTTTCTCTTCTTTTGTTGCAGTAGGTTCTGCCATCGCTTCTTTCTTTCCTTCCTTCTTTGCCGCTCTGCCTTTCTTGCTTTCCTGCGGCGCTTCTTTCTGCACACCGAAGAGTTCTGCAGTAACGACGCCTTCCGCATCTTTTCTGGCCACGAGTTTCACTTTATGCGGCGGATGCTTGATGCCCCGCACCCAGAGCGCTTCATTGAGCTCTTTGCCGATGCGCACATTTTCTGATTTCATATGCTTGACCAGAAACTCCCGTAAAGCGATAACTGCTTTCTTGGTGCGCTTCCAGCGCGGCGACTTGCGGAATTCTTTCCGCAAAGGAACCGTGTAGGTTCGCTCCAGAATGGATGACGGTTGTTTGGCCATGGTCTTTGCTCGTGCTTTTGTCTTTCAGTATTTCGCTTATGCTTTCGTTTTCGTTCTTCTCCAATTTCTCTTCACCGCCGTGTGGCGGGAGGGATGCACTTTTCGGCCTTTGCCGTAGATCTTAAAGACCGTCCAGAAAGGCGCCCAGCGGGTCTGCGTGCTTTTCTTGATGAGCCGTTTCTTTTTTGCCGGATGTTTGTTGCGGGCCATGGTAATCCTTTTTATTCGTATCTTCCTACGATGTATACGACCTCAAGAGATTCTTTTTCCCCCCAGTGAAATTTATACCGAGGATTCGTCACAAATTCATTGTAGGGGCTGGAGCGGGGGAGATATTCCGGTTCTTTATGGCTGTCTTCCAGTATTGTTGGTTTCCTCACCTTTTCAATTTTAAATTCGAGTAGCTTCCATCCCTGATAGCGTAAAACCTGATTGGCTTCATTTGCGGAATGACATTCTCTTACTTCTTTAACGTCTTCTAGTGCCACTTTTGTCATTTTTCTTTTTTCTTCGCTTCTTTCGCCACCTGAATGGCAATCTTGTCTAGGAAAGACGTTCCTTTGGGGGTCAATATCCTTCCTTTATGGACGCCTTTCTGCACTTGCTTGATCAATGCTGATTTTTCCAGCTGCTGCAGGATTTTGCGGAGAATAGAGCCGGCGGCTTTATAGAAGCGCTCGGGCTTATGCCCGCGGTTTTTCTTGCCGCCATATTTGGTGCGGAGCTTCTGGGTGCCGATGGGACCGAGCTTGGCGACGCTGCGGAGCACGGCAGCAGAACGCATATACCACCAGTCCGCGTCTTCCGGCAGGCGGTCTTTATGGTGGCCGGTCTTCACAAATAAGCTCCAGGAAGCGGGCTGCACGAATTTTTCTTTCTGCAGCGCTGCGGCAGTCCTCTTCAGCAGTTCAGTGGGATCGACTTTCAGGATATTGGTCATTTTTCTGTGGTTTTAAGCGATATATCGATACTTGGGTCTTGGAATGAGGGGTATTTATAAAGTTTATTGTGGGGTTTGGGGGAATTGGCGTATGGGAGAGAGAAATGTTTAAATAAGAAGAGAATAGTTCTTTTAGCTTACTTAGTTTATTAAAACGGTGGAAAAAATGAGGTTAACAAAGCGTTTTGGGCTGTTTTTGATATCACTTCTGGCAATCATTCCTTCGGCATTAGCCATAGATTGGAATGATATATTAAATCCTGTTAGGGGGTTACAAACAGCCGTACAGAAATATCCAGATGCGGTCAGCATTCTCATTCTGTTCACCCTCTTCACCGTCATTGCTTATTTTGCTTTTGGGAAAACCATTTTCAAAGATGCAGAGGATAAAGGAAAACGGCTGCATGCCGTGTTATCCGTTTCTATCGGCATCCTCTTCACGTTCGGATTAATGATCTTTCTTAAAGACGTTGTCCGTAAAAATATTTTTGAGATAATTGGTCCTTTTGCCGGTCTGATCATGCTTATAGCCATCATTCTCTTAGTTACGGGATTCTTGAAAAAACAGTCGGGCGATAAACCACAGCCAGTCTTCTTAGCAGCTGGGCTCATAGTCTTAAACTTCCTGCTTGAAACTATCTTCGGCACTACCTACTCTGACTTTTTGGGAGGTATGGGAGATCTTGTCGATATCCTTGTTACCGTCGCCTGGGGCTATGTCATCGTCAGCGTGTACTTCTTCGTCCTTGAGAAGTTTTCTGGGATAAAGCATCCTAAAGAGCCGGAAGAAGGAACGGTAGGTGGCTGGTTTAAAAAGAAAGGAGAAGAAGCAACTGCCTGGAGAGCTGAAAAAGCAAAGAAAGAGAAAGAAGGGAAACAGATTGCGAAAGAACTCGGAAGGACGCTGAGAAAAACGTTTCGATTAAATAAAAGAGTCGGGCAAAAAGTCACCAGCGCTTTGGGTGAAGTTAACAATGCACAACTTACTAAGAGGAATGTTGACCTTGCAAAAGTGGAGGACTATCTTGCAGAAGCCAGAAATCTTGAAGGCAAAGACATCGATCTTGATGCTTTGGCGACTGAACTGACTACAGAATTGGTGACCAAAGCGACCGAATTTCCTGACATTAAGAAAGAATTAGATACCCTCTCGAAACTTCTCCAAAAAGAATTGAAAGAAGTGAAAGATACTTTGGAAATAGCTGAAACGGAAACAGCTGCACTTAAAGCGGCACCTGTAGTTAGTGTCACTTCGAAAGCTCTGAGACCTTTGATGGCTTCTTTGAGAGCATGTAAAGATCATGCTGAGAATATTAGGACGGAGATACTGGGGATGGAAGCGGAAATGAAAGGGTTAGAAAGACATCTCTAAAGCACTTCTTCGTCAGCTTACAATTGTTCACGCCAGCGACCCCCAACCACCGTTTCTCTTTTTAATATCAATTTAAACAAAATTCCCCCGTAACTCTGCTTCATGAATGAAAGGGTTTGCTTACATGTAAGTAACAAGCTGGAGGGATAAATCTCTTGCAAGCTCCGTGCGTATTTTCTGCAGCTTTTTCTGGGCGGCTACGCTATCGCCTTTGAGAACCCCAAAATATTTCTCCGCGATACTTCGTTCTTTGGCGAGCCTCATAAAAAAGCGGCTAAAACTTTCCTGTTTGCTTTTCAGGTGGCCGAGCAGTTCATAGGCTTCTTTTGTAATGGTTATAGTTTTGGTGACCATGTTTATGTTTAAACATACACTATATTTAAACATTTCTCAATGCTTTTGAGAATTTTTTTTAAAAGAATAATGCTCTAGCTCACTCTACTTTCACTTTCTGCCCCAGCGATTGCCCAGGCAAGCCTTTCTCAGCAAAAATAGCCCGCACCTGACCCTTGCGGCCATGCAAAGCAGAAATCGTGCCTTTAATCTCTTTGCCCGCAGGAGAAGCCCATACCACCGTTTTTCCGATAGCTTTCTGCGCCTCTTCCGGCGTCTCGGCCACCTGCAGGATCATCTGCTTGGTGTTCTGCGTGTGTCTTCCTCGGCGGAAATTCATGACAGTAGCTTGCATAACAAAGCTAAAACAGAGGCTTATTTATAAAGATTATTCCTCATTTCTCTTGCTGCTGTTTTGTAGGAACCAGACTTATTTTAAACGGCAACTATTTCTTTCGCCCGGCACCTAACTTTTGGAGACGCCAAAAGCATATAAGCTCTTTTTCAAAGCGAAATCCCATGCTCAAAGGCCAGATCGTCGCCGGAGATTTCAGCAAGATTGTCATGCGTATCAAGGCCGGCCAGCAGGTAGAACTCGGAGAACTCCTCGTCATAGAGGATGGCACTACCACTTTTCTGCTGCAGGTATATGACCTGCTGTACGGCAGCCAGATTTCCCCGCAGAACCTGGAGATGGTGGCGGGCATGAATTTAGAAGAAGGAGAATTTTCGCTGCTTGACGAGCATCTGCGAAATTACCAGCTGGCATTGCTCAAGCCGCTGTTAACGAGCGGAAAAAGCCAGGCCATGTGCAAGTCGCTCCCCGCTTTTTTCCAACAAGTCCGGGCCGTGAGAAAAGAAGACCTTTCTTTTATTACGACACCAAAAACGCCGCTGTTCCTGGGCCAGCTGCGCAGCGGGAGCAAAGCCCTGCAATTTCCTATCTCTCTGCCTGGTGCTGAGGTCCTGAGCCATCACGTCCTCATTCCGGCGAGTACCGGAAAAGGCAAGAGCAATCTGATGTCGACGTTGCTGTGGGATGTCACGAGTAAAGCATATGCGGGGATGCTGGTGCTGGATCCGCATGACGAATATTATGGGCGAACGGGCTTGGGCTTAAAGGATCATCCGCGCCCAGAGCAGGTTGCGTACTACACCCCCATCAATCCGCCGCCGGGCGCCTATTCCCTCAAGATCAACTTGAAAAACCTCAAGCCGGAGCATTTCTCGGGAGCGATCAGCTTGAGCGACCCGCAGCGGCAATGCCTGTATGTCTATCATCGGAAGTTTGGCAGCACCTGGATTGAAAGCGTCCTGCGGGAAGAGCCCATTGCCCATGTGCATTTCCATGAAGATACGATCGCTGTCGTCAAGCGAAAACTCATTTCCCTGCTGGGCATCGATTTCTCTGACGGAAATCTGGTGTGCCAGGGAATTTTCGATCCGGTTGCCGGCGAGCAGACAGTAGGGCAGATCTGCAAAGACCTGGAAGCGGGAAAAACGGCCATCATCGACACCAGCTATTTCTCTGGAGCGCTGGAGATTCTGGTGGGGAGCATCATCACGGCTGAGATTTTTGAGCGGTATAAATATTACAAGCGACTGGGCCAGCTTGCGGAAAAGCCCGTCATCTCTCTGGTGCTCGAAGAAGCACCTCGGGTGCTGGGCAAGAGTGTCTTGGAGCAGGGCAGCAACATCTTTGAAACCATAGCCCGGGAAGGCCGGAAGTTTAAAGTCGGCTTGATCGCCATTACTCAAGTGCCATCGGAAATTCCCAAGACCATTCTGGCGAACATGAACACAAAAATTATTCTGGGCCTGGAAATGAATACGGAACGGCAGGCGGTCATCGAGTCTTCTCCGCAGGACTTAAGCCAGGACAACCGGAACATTGCTGCGCTGGACAAAGGCGAAGCGCTGGTCACGAGTACATTTACGCGATTTGCAGTGCCCGTGAAGATTCCGCTGTTTGCAGATGTCGTTACAGGAGCACAAAGAAGCAATCCTGTACCGGATTTCTTGGGCATCGGGCTGCAATAGGTATATAAGCTGTCTTGGCCTCCTTCTGCAAGCAATGAAACATACGCTCCGAATGACGGCTCTGCTGCTGGGCCTGTTCTTATTGGCGCAGTTTCTGGGGTTGGCTTTAATATACCAATACATCGACCGGGAGCAAAGTGCTGCAGCTGGAGAAACCATCTTCAAGGAGCTGCCTTTCGGCGAACGGCCGCCATTGCAGGAAGAGACTTCTTTTCTGCCCATAGCACTCGTTATCCTTATCGGCACAGCTTTGCTCTTGCTGCTCATCCGTTTTAAGCTGTTCTGGCTCTGGAAAGGCTGGTTTTTTCTCGCTGTCGTCGTGGCGTTAACGATGGCTTTGGGCGCTTTCCTCAAGCCGGCATTGGCGGCGGTTATCGCTTTGCTTCTGGGAGCCTGGAAAGTGTTCCGCCCCAACGTTTTTGTGCATAACTTCACGGAGCTGTTCATCTACGGCGGCCTGGCGGTTATTTTTGTGCCGCTCTTTTCCTTGCTTTCCGTCAGCATTCTGCTGGTGCTCATTGCGTTGTACGATGCGTATGCCGTCTGGAAATCCAAGCATATGGTGACGTTAGCAAAATCGCAAGCCCGCGCGCATATGTTTGCGGGCTTGCTGCTGCCGTATCAGCTGAAGAAAATTGGTCGAGAAAAAGGCAGAGCCGGCAGTGGAAAAGAGAGAGGGAAAGCCCAGCGTCTTGGAGTGAAAGTCCGCACTGCCATTCTCGGCGGTGGCGATATCGGCTTTCCATTGATCTTTGCCGGTGTGGTCATGAAAGAGCTGGGGTTATGGCAGGGCTTCCTGATACCCATTTTTGCAGCGTTAGGCTTGGCATATCTCTTATGGAGAAGTGAAGACAAGAAATTCTATCCGGCCATGCCGTTCATTGGCGCAGGGTGTTTTATCGGATTAGGATTCGTGCTGCTGCTGGGAATGCTTTACTGAAGCTTTTCTAGAACCCTCGCACCGGCGCCTGGGAAATATCGCCTGCGCCTAGGGCAATAGCCAGCCCATCTTTGGCGGCAATTGTCTGCACGCCCGTGAGCCGTTGCACATCCCGCGCTTCCAGGAAGGGATCCGCTTTCAGCATCTCCATGCCGAAGTGCGTCAGAATCACCAGCTTGGGCTTGACATGGGAAACAATTTTTATGGCCGATTGCGTGTCGAGATTCTTTCCTTGTGCTTGCTTTCCCGGGTAGGGAACATTGAGCACCAGCACATCCGATCCGACGAGGCCTTGGAGCAGTTCTGGCGTTACTGCGGTATCGCCGGGGTAGCTTAGCGTGAATTTTGGGCAGAAAATCTTGAAGCCAATAGCGGTTTGGTCAGTATGGTCTACCGGGAGCGCATTGATCTCGACGAGTTCAATGCCTATTTTACGGTCTTTTTCAAAAGGGATGATCTTTTCCAGGAGCTGCTGGTGATGCTTCGTCAGGATAGGGTGGGCATCCACCTGCGGCTGGATGACGGACTTGCTGGCCAGCAGCAATCCTCTTCGCTCGATGCCTTCATGGGTCATCGCCTCGATCATGAGATTGAGATCGTTGCAGTGGTTGAGATGGCTGTGGCTCACTAAAAGAGCCGTGGTATGCTGCAGGGAAATGCCGCATTCCTGCGCTTTGCGCAACGTCCCGGGGCCGGGGTCAAAATGGAACTGCAATTCTTCCATCTGCAGGATAAAGCCTCCGGAAGAGCGGAGCTGCTTCCTGGCGACGGTACTCGATCCTGCGGTCCCTAAGAAAACGAGCCTGGCCATGTTCTCTCTTTATTTTCAATGGTCTGCAACTTCAAAGGTTATAAAGATTATTAGAGTAAAGTATAGAAAATAACAACACTCATCATTTCATCCACAACGCTTCATCCACTCTTGAATAATTACATAATCTTTAAAAGAGGACCACCATTCTTCCCCCAATTTTAATATACCCTCATTCGCAATGGACGAACAATCTGATGGAGAAGCCTCGGCAAGTGTTGACTTGCAGCGTATCGATGACCGTGTCACTTCCCGAAACTGCTGGGAGCTTCGCGAATTGACAGCGGGCGAAGCTGCGGACTTTCTTCCTTTGGGAGATCCGCAACAGGTTAATAGCCAGGTTTATCCCCTCGGGCAGAGAGTAACGCATACGTCGCTTTCTCATTATGCCAGCCAATTACGGGATCAGTATAGCTTGGCCCGGGAAGACGTGGTTGGTTACGTCATTCTGGATGCTCAAGAACGGCTGGTGCAATATTACCAGCGAAGGAGAAGAAAAGAATAAGGGTTAAGATAATGGGGACAAGTTCTCCAAGCCTTTCTTTTACCTCTCTTTCATAATATATAAAAGCAGACTTCCTACCACCTTTTTCTTTGAGGAGAAAAGTCCCATGACCAACACTGTCCAGCCCATTTTCATCCTTCCTGAAGAAACCAAGCGAGCGACGGGAAAGGATGCGCAGCGCAACAATATCATGGCAGCCCAAGCCGTCGCCCAGACGGTGCGGACCACGCTGGGGCCGAAAGGCATGGACAAGATGCTGGTCGATTCTGTGGGCGATGTCATTGTTACCAATGATGGCGTGACCATCCTCAAAGAAATGCAGGTCGAGCATCCCATTGCCAAGATGATCGTCGAAGTGGCCAAGACGCAGGAAGATGCCGTAGGCGATGGCACGACTACTGCTGTCGTCCTCGCGGGCGAGCTGCTCAAGAAAGCGGAAGATTTGCTGGACCAGAATGTCCATCCCACCGTTCTCGCGAAAGGCTATCGCTTGGCAGAGAAAGAAGCGCAGCGTTTATTGCGTTTGCTGGGCGAGCCAGTTGCTCTGCACGATGCCGCACTGTTACAGCAGATTGCCATGACGGCCATGACCGGAAAGGGCGCAGAAGCGAACCGCGAGCATCTTGCTATTCTCGTGGTGCAAGCCGTGCAGCGCATCGCTGAAGAGCATCAGGGAAAGATCGCTGTCAATTTGGATCATCTAAAAATCGAGAAGCGCACCGGCGAAAGTGCCGAGCGAAGCTCTCTCATTGAAGGCTTGGTGCTGGACAAAGAGCGGGCTCATCCTTCTATGCCAAAAATAGTGGAACAAGCCAAAATTGCTTTGCTCGATGCCGCATTGGAGATCAAGAACACGG
>CAZOPZ010000003.1:22680-34148 GCA_964582035.1 uncultured Methanosarcinales archaeon
CATCCAGATTACCGATCCGGGGCAGCTGAACGCTTTTTTAGATCAGGAAGAGCAGAGCTTGCGCTGCATGGCGGAACGCGTGCAGGAAAGCGGTGCGACGGCATTATTTTGCCAGCGGGGCATCGATGATCTGGCGCAGCATTTCCTGGCAAAAGCCGGAATATTTGCCATCCGCCGGGTGAAGAAGAGCGACATGGAAAAACTGGCTTTGGCCACGGGAGCAAAGATAATCAGCACTTGGAAAGAGCTTTCTGCAGCGGACTTGGGTTCCGCTGGCCTCGTTCGGGAAGAAAAAGTCGGCGATGAAGAGATGGTATTTGTGGAAAAATGCCAGAATCCAAAAGCGGTCACGTTGCTCGTTCGCGGGGGGACGGAACACGTGGTGGAAGAAATTGCGCGAGCGGTTACGGATGCCTTGGGTGATGTGGCGGTTTCTGTGGAAAGCGGCAAGGTCGTTGGGGGCGCAGGAGCTTTGGAGATGGAATTGGCCAAGGAATTACGCAGCTATTGCCGGACGTTGCAGGGCCGGGAGCAGTTAGCGGTGCAGGCGTTTGCTGATGCCGTTGAGGTTATTCCCCGGACTTTGGCAGAAAATGCCGGTCTTGATCCTATCGATGTGCTGACAAAATTACGCTCTGCGCATGAGCAGGGGCAGCGCTGGGCGGGCGTCGATGTGTTTCGCGGCGAAGTCATGGATGCTTGGGCTGCCGGTGTTATCGAACCTTTAAAAGTGAAGACGCAGGCACTGAGTAGCGCTACAGAAGTGGCTGAAATGATCTTGCGGATAGATGATGTCATTCTTAGCAAGAAAGAAGAGCCGCCCAAGAGAATGATGCCGGCGGATGAATTGGGGTGAACAGAAAATATTTCTTTCGTTTTTACCGATACTGCTGAATAAGATTTCTTACCCGAGCCTCGAAGAGGTTGAACTCCTCTCCGGCTCCAACGTACTGGTGCACGCCCCTGCCATTCTGCACTTCAATAATTGTTGGCACATACTGAATCTCTTCTCGGATAAAATCGGAAGGTTCCGGCTGTTCGTGGGAGAGATTCACATAATCAAAATCTAACGCATCTGAGGAGATGCAGGCGGCTTCGGCTTCCTGTTCCAAAGCCTGGAAGTGCGGCAAGGTTCGCCGGCATGCCGGACAACCGTCTATGGAAAAGAAAATGAAGCCATTGCGCGCATCGAGAATATCCGTGAGGTCATGCGGCGGCACATCCTGCAGCTGCTGTATTTCCGTTCTTTCCGGCTCGGGCTGGGTGTAGGAAGGAAAAGAAATTCCGCTGAGGGCGGTGGCGAAGGTTACTGGCAAAAACATTTTCATCCCGTAAGAAAAGCGGGTAGGCTATATTAAATTTATTGTGTTGTCTTTCTTTCTTAAGGGTTTATGACCCGCTGATATTCTTCTTCGGTAATTGATCCATAATCCTGAAGAATCTCCACTCTCCCCCGATAGCGCCGAGCCCAGTCTTCAGCAACTTCTGCAGTCATGATCTCGCCGGTGTTGCCTATTTCCTGATCCATACGCTCTTGATAGAAGCCGCTCTCGGGGTCGATCAGATCCTGAACCAGCCCATAATCCTGATTAGCGAATGGCTCGTGGGAAGTGGCAAAGTCTTCCCGCCAATTATTGCAGCCATACGCCCGGAAGCAGCCATAGCGAGGTTCTTCGGAGCCATCTTCCCAGGTTAGAGCGACATGCTCAGCTACTTCTTCTCCGAGACTCTGCCCGTAAACATCTCCAGCGTTGCTGAGCCAGTGGTTCTCCAGCGTGTCTGCTAAGCGGCGAAATTCCTGCTGCTCTTCTGCAAAAGAAGCGAGGACTTCCGGATCGGCGTTCTCTATTGATCCATATACTTCCACTAATTCTCCAAAGTCATGCCGCAACGTTCCTTCACTTTCATAGGTAAACGTGTGCGCTGCTTCATGAGAGATAATTTCGAATGTTGCTGATTCACCGAGAAACATCCTCCCGGTCTCGTCGACGCAGGCTGCGGCATTTTCCCCACACTTTCTCTCGATATCTTCATCCGGAACAATGTGCAAATTCCTAATACTATCCCGAAGCGGAGGAGGCAGGTCTTGGATATAATTGAAGATACGCCGGAGCACCAAAGGATTTCCCGTGGCGCGAAGCACTTGGATGTTCGTGGCTGCCTGCATTTGGGCTGCGTAATAATCAAAGAGAACCAGACTTTGTGATAAATCGACCGTGCAGGCAAAGCAGTCGGTGGCTGCGGGAGGAAAGCGGGCGGGAATAACCAGGTAGTTGTTTCCTGCATCAAAGATAAGGCGCTCTTCCTCTTCTGGCGTTCCTAAGATAGGATTGCTGCTCCTATCCCGGAGGAATAAAGTCAGTGGAACGCTGGTTCCCTCATCCGTAACGCCAGGAACAAAAGTGAACCCCTCCGCTACGACTCCATACCGGTTTATCCCATTGTCCAGGAACATACCGTCTCCCTGTACGAAGATGAAAGGCACCAGCCCCTCGGCACTGCGGCGTTGGATAAGCACTTTCGAATGCCCCGGCCGGAGGCTGAGAACGCTTTCTTCTGTCATCTCAAAAATGCCATTGCCAGAAAGAAAGACATATTCCGTTGCGGAGCTCAATGACTGGGCTCGGATAAGGCCTTGCTCCCGATTGCTGGAGAAGTAATCGCCTTCGTGCTCCAAGCCATCGAAGTAAATAGCGACACCGGTTTCCGGCGGCACAATGATAATCTCATCAATAGTAGCACTGCGTTTGACTGATAGTCTCCCTGCATCAAAACTCAGCCAGCCATTCACCCCATGGCCGTTATACAAGAGGGTTCTTTGCTCCGTATACACGGTAACCCGGTCAGTTGCCGGGATGGTTATTTCGGCAGTTTCGTCATCTGAAAAAATTCTGGGTTGAAACTCGATGCTGCCGTCGTCCCAAACTAGCAGGGAGCCTTGCCGATATCCGGCATCCGACAACGTAACGTGATCTGCTCTCCCAAATGTTGCGGCGAGCACATCATTTCGAATCTGCACCCCATGTTCCAGGAACGTAAGGCCCAAGAAGCGGAATGCTTCGAGACTATATGTTGTTTCAATCGCTTCCCGGGCAGCTTCTCGATCAACATCAATCATCAGGTTATCGATATTGTCGAAGTTCGCAGCGATTTGCTCTGCCGTCATCTGCAGCCGCTGGTCGGCGTTCAGTTGAGAATAATCCAATCGTTCTGGTGGAACGTCTGGGATGCGTTCGGGAGGGACTTGGCTCCAGTCGGCATCTTGATAAAAATCCGGATTATCATAGGTATCAGGATTTTGGTAGTTGTAGGTTTGTTCTTCTGTTTCTTCCTGGGCCAGAGCACCCACTAGCAGGGCGAGAAGTACGCACGTCCAAACAACGATCCCAACAATCCGCTTCATGCTTTCTTTTTTCTCTTTCTGAGGAGGAGCACCAGCACCGTCAGCACGACGATAATCCCCAGCCCAATCAGAACTCCGTTAACGACCTGTTGGACGGGTGTAACCGGAGGAGCTTCTTCCCGGCGCACCAGTTCAGGCAGCGCTTCTTCTATCTCGATGGTGGCTGCGACTTCCTTCGCTAACTCCGCTACGGGAATCGTCAGCTTCTTCGTCAGATTGAGATTGTAAATGTTAATCCGCTGGGCATTTTCATAGTACGGCAGATAGAGCGTTGCTTCTGATTCGTTTAATTGCCGTAAGCCGCCGCCGATGATCTCTCCGGTTTCCGGATCGGTGATATCATATAAGAGTTCCGTCGGGATGCCGAAGAGCGTCCAGTTCAGCGCCCTGCCGTCGGGGCCGATGAGTTCGGCGATATAGTTGGCTCCCGGCGTATCGAGAGCTTTTTGGGAGGGGATGACGGATAAGGCTGTGTAAGAAATGTTCCCTCGATCGTATGCTAATTCAATTTTGTAGTAGTACCCTATTTCTGCAGAAACAGAGAGCGCTAACACGAGAATACACACCAATACCATTATTGCTTTTTTCATGTTGTTTCACCTCTTCTTGTCATATTACGGCCCTTCACCTGCACCAACTTCCTTTTCATCGTTTTGACTTATTTCCTGCGGCTCAATGATGAGCGGGGCTGGCTGCGGCTGCACGCGTTCATAGTCTTCCTGGGTAATGAACGCTTCATCGTGGGCAGCCTCGACCCTAGCCCGGGATCTTCTTGCCCAGTCTTCTGCAACTTCTGGAGTCATGATGATGCCGGTGTCTCCGACTTCCTGCCCCATGCGTTCTTGATAAAAAGTACTGGTGGAATCAAGAAGCTCTCTAACGAGTATCCCCCCGGTTTCTCCGGCTCGTGTTCTTTCTGCAGTTACGGCAATATCTTCCAATTTATTGTTGCAGGCATAGGCAGTGAAGCAGCCAAAACGAGGCTCATACGTACCGTCACGCCACGTCGAGGCCCATCTTCCCTGCACCGTTGGCTCTCCGAGATACGCGCGCATCTCCTCATAGAATTGTTCGCCCCCGACAGCACGCTGCCAGCGCGGGAGAAAATGGTCGGGCCGGGCGGCTGCTTCTCTTACCAATTCAACCCAGACGTCCTGCGGGACATTTTCTAAGGAGCCGTACCTATCGATGAGCTCTTGCACCTCTTGCTGCTCTTCAAGGATGTTCAATTGGTCGTCTAGCTCGATGAATTTGGTAAGGGTATGGGCTCCCTCATGCTGGAACAATTCTTCTCCGATCCCGTATTCGGGGACGATAATCGTGCCAGTCTCCGAAAAAGCACAGCCCCCCGTGTTCTCGCCGCAATAGCTTTCAAGCTCCTCTTCATCCGAAACAATAATTATAGAGCGTATGCTTTCTCTTACCGCCGGAGGAAGCTCCTGGAAAGTTCTCAGGACATTATGCAAAACCGGAAAATTACCCGTTTCTCCAATAATAGAAATATCATTAGCCAAGATCTGTGCGCTGTAATAGTCATGCAGTACTCTATTCCTCTTAAAATCAAGTGGACAGTTTTGACATTCTATCTCGGTCTGGGGGATTTCTCCCGGCTCAATAATAATAAAATTGTTGTAGGCGTCAAAAATATGTCTAACCGTTTTTGTAATGCTAAATTCTTCTGTTCCTAAGACAAAAACGGCAGCAAAAGGGGTGCTTTGCTTTGGTTCAAAACCTTTTGGGATGGGGCTTGCTCTATGCGTCTCTGTTTCTCCGAATGTTATTTCCTGCAACCCAGTTGTTATTCTAGTTCTATCACCCAGTTCAAATACCAGAACTTCGGGGATTAAGTTGCGGGCACTCCGGTCTTGAATAGTGATTGTCGCACCCGCTCCCGGCTCAAAGCGGAGGGCATTTGCCGCGACCCTACTTTCTTCGCTTAGCGGCATGCCAAAAAAATCAGTCTCTTCTCCTAGTGGCACGTCAAAGAAATCATTGCCTGTCAGGAAGCTGTATTCAGTGTTTCCGGAGGTGGATTCGATGATTATCCGATCTCCTCCCTGGGCTAGTGGTCCCCCAATCGAGATGTAATCTCCTTGATGTTCCAGCCCGTCAAAATAGAGGTCTGTTATGGTTTCTCCGTAGCTGGTTATGGCAATCCCATTGATGAACAGGGTATCGAAGTTATCAACATAGGGCTGCCCTTCCCGAAAGCTCAGATACCCGCCGACGGTATTCTCTCGATATGCCAAGTCGCGGCCTTCAATTATAACCGTATACCAGCCGCCCCGTGCTGGGGGGTCGATCTCCGTAATTCCTTCAGGATAACGGACCTCAAAACCACCGAGAGTTGCCAAAAATGACACTCTCGCCGGGAACTCTCCCACAAAAATATACTCCCCACTTAGGTCATGAAATATCTGCCCATCTGTTGTATACGTCAAAGGATATTCTTCACCAAAACCCCATAACTCAGCCAGCTGTGAAAGACTGCATCTCACACATCCAAAATCCTGCACATACTTATTCCCGTCAATTAAGCTGTGGTCGGGGATGTACAACTCAAAATCCGGCACTAATCGATAGTTCAAATCGCTATACCTCTCTGCAGGAAGATTCGCATAAAATTCCGGCACGTCGTACACGTCAGCCCGCTCAAAGTCAAAGACCACCCAATTTACTTGGTTCCAGTCCCACTGCGCAGGATCGGAATCTGGATCTCGATAGAAGTCAGGATTTTGGTAGCTGTTATAATCAGCATAATCATATGCGGGCGGCTCTGCTGGAGCTTCTTCTCCGGTTTCTTCCTGGGCACCCGCTAAAAAAGCGGTAAGTAGTAAAATCCCAATAACCGGAAGTATTACAGAATGTTCATCTTTCTGCTTCAGTGGCATTTTCGCTCCTAAAGATATACTTATTCATAAACCGGTACAGGTACGCTTCATCTTTCACGGGCACTTTCTCGTCAACAAAAGTAAAGAGCATTTCTCCTTCCCGGACAAAATACATCTCGACACGCAGATCATTGTCCAAAGCCAAGCCCACTAAGCAGCTGATGCAGATCACATCAGGATTCTCTTCCTGAAATGTCAGAAATTCTCCGGTGACGTCATGGATCGTGCCGGTTCTGGCGGGAACTTCCACAGAAAAGCGGGACAGCGCCGTTGTAACATCGCCGCGCGTGATGGTCAGCGGGTAAACAACATCAATCCTCGCTTTTTCGTCGAAGAGGGTGGTCGTTGCTGAAACTTCCTCTGCCTGTATAGCAACCCCCTGCTCTCGGAATGGCACAAAATTGCGGGTGCAGAAGAAGAGCATATCATCAATATACACAGAAATCTCTTTCTCGACATCGTCCCGGGAAAGGAAGGTGCTATCACCCTCATAAAAATAGTAAGGCAAGGAGAATTTCTGATCAAACACTTCCGGCAGTTCATAATAGCCGCCATGCTGGCCGACATATACTAATGCATCTTCCGCCGTTTGCCTCAGGCAGCTTTCCACATACTGTTTGAGGGGAGCGCCGAGCAGCACGCCTTCCGCCGGCTCTCTGGCCAGATCTTCTTTGACCAAGGCCGAACGGACCAGCAGGAGGATAACCGCTGCAGCGAGTATCACCACTCCTGCAATAATAAATACGGTCACTTGCCCTCTTTTTTGCATTATTAAGATAAAAGAAATGCTCTATATAAGATTGTCGGCGGGCGAACTTCTCCTTTTCCTGCCAAAAGCCTTTTTAACTTTCTTTTTTTCATAGCTCAGATGAGCTGGCAAAATAGTATCATTCTCTTTCGCCTCGCCCTCCTGCTCTTTTTGGTTGGGAGCGTCCGGCAGGGAAATACGGTATTGCCCCTCGTTCTTTTTGTCATCATACTGGCGAGCAGCGTTCTGGAGCGATGTCGTGCGGCGCAGAAGAAAAAGCCCACCCGCATGGGCTCGTTTCTGGAGCCGTTGGCAGACAAGATTATCGTCTATGGCATCCTCTTTGTGTTTCTGATTCAGAAACAATTCGGGGTTTTTCCTTTCCTGGTTTTTCTTCTTCGGGAAGGGACCGTCAATATTTTCCGCATTATTGCGACGAAGAATGAGATATCATTGCAGAAAGATGTGTTCAGAAAAGAAATTCCGCTCTATGCGCTCTGCTTTCTCTTACTCCTCTACCTCATTTTTTCCTACCCCCTGCTGCAGCAAGCTATTTTTCTCCTCATAGCTCTTCTGGTTATTTTTGCTCTCTTTTCTCTTATGTCCATGGGCAGAAAACTTTGGCAGGACGTGCACCGGCTGAAGCGGAAAACAGCGGCTTTTCATCCGAGAAATCTCGTCATCCTCGCCAACAAGAAATCCCGCGGCTATCATGACCGATATCGGCGCCGCTTGCTGCGCATCTTTGCCAAAAGAAGGGGCGCTCGCCTGGTTTTCTTAGAGCCGCAGAAGAATATTTTTGCGGGCCTTCGGAAAAAGCTTTCTGATGCCAAATATATCATCATCGCTGGCGGCGATGGCTCTTTTGAAAGCGCCCTCAACCAGCCGCAATTTCGTCGAAAAACGCTGGGATTTTTTCCCTTGGGGGCGGGCAATGCTTTTTACTCGTATTTCTACCGGGGAAAGCGCTTCGAATATTTACGTTCCCGCTTTCTTTTCCGGGAAGAAGAGCTGGATGTACTGGAAGTTTCCTGGGAAAAAAGCTGCCGGGAAACCCTCTTTCTCAGCGTGGGCCTGGATGCCGAGCCCATCCGTTTCGCCAAGAAGCGGACGCAGCAGGGCGCCTGGGATTACTTGCGGGCCAGCTGGAAAGCCTGGTGGGAAGGGCAGGCATCGTTTGATCTCCAGTGCACTGTCGACGGAAAAACGATCCACTGGAAGAACAGTGTCAATATCACTCTAGGAAAAGTGCCATACTATGGTTATGGGGCCCGCTCGCTTTTGGGGAAGGTTCCTCCGCACGATGGGCAGGTGTATGGCCTTGCCTGTGTGAACACCCATGCTCCAATTTCCAACAAGCCTCTTCGCCTGTGGGGGCTGTTGCTGACTGCTCTGGGAGTTGAGAAGCCACCGCTGGTCGCTTTTCATGGCCGGGAAATCTTTCTCGAGAGCAAGAAGCCATTCCCCCTGCAGGCAGGCGGCGAATTCCTGGGCTGGAGCACTTTCTTGCAGATACGAGTGAAAAGAAGACAGAAAGTACTGCTGATCTGAAGAGAAAAACAATTGGAGAGGAAGATTTTTTAAAGAAGTGTGGTGTTTCTGCATCTCATGGCGGCCATAGTTTAGTGGTAGAATAAGGGACTGTGGTGAGCGATCATAGCAATCCCTGGACGTGAGTTCGATTCTCGCTGGCCGCCCGTTTTTAAGATTTTTTCAGGAAAGCTTTAAAAAGAACACTGCCTTTTAGAGTGTTATGGCAACAACGAAACGAGTTGATTGTATTCACTGTTATTAGTCGCTTTTCTAGTTGCCAGATTATAATTCTCAGAAACAAAATTTTTCCCATAGCTTGTTCTCTGTCCTTTCATCATCGCTAGGGCGCAAGCCCCCGCATAGTTTCTTGACCGCAGTAGCGTCCACAGAGGCAAAGCCTCTGGGATGCCAAAGGAACTTTGTTCCTTTGTGCATAACGGCAGCGTTCTTGCCTGTGGAGTATTTCTGCTGACAGCAAGGGGCGGGTTCAATTCCGCCGTCTAGGCGGTGCCGGAAGCTTGCTTCAGTGCACCCGCCTGCGGTCCTTCAAAAATAAAAAATAAACAACAAAGCCGGCCGGGCAATAAACGGAGGAGACAAAAAATGAAACAAGGAACAGAAATCAAAACAGAAAAACTGATATATCCTGAGCCTACGGGAGATTTTTGGAAAGATCGCGAAGAAATAGCTCGCTATGCCAAAGATATAGGTCTGGAAGGAGAACGATTACAGGCATATCTTGCACAGTGGGAAGGTGACGCTTTGAGGCGATGCGATCGGTTGTATTACCCGTGCCCAGAGCCTCTACAAAAAACATATAAACTTCCCAACAATAAGGAAGGAGAATAACTATATAACTATGGAACTGCAAACCGCCAAAGGCGTCCGGGATATTCCCCCGGAAGAGAAACTGCTGAAGAACCAAGTAGTGCGAACTATTCAAGCTGTTTTCGAACTCTATGGCTTCCAGCCTTTGGAAACGCCCATTCTGGAACGGTATGAAACATTAACTGCTAAATTCGCGGCTGGTGAAGCGTCCGATGCGCTGAAAGAAACGTTCAAACTGAAAGATCAGGGTGATCGTGATTTAGGATTGCGCTTTGATCTGACTGTTCCGTTAGCAAGATACATCGCCATGAATCCCATGCTGAAACTGCCATTCAAGCGCTACGAGCTTGGTCCCGTATTCCGGGATGGGCCGATAAAGCTGGGCCGCTACCGCGAATTCTGGCAATGTGACGCCGACATCATCGGAGCGAGTTCCCTGCTGGCAGAAGCGGAGCTTTTGGCTCTCGTGCAGACTGTCTTCAACAAGCTGCAGCTGGATGTGGTCATTAAAGTCAACAACCGGAAGATCCTTAACGGACTCTTGGAGCAATCCGGCATTACGCAGAAGGAGTCGGCAATCATTGCTTTAGACAAGCTCGATAAGATTGGCAAAGACGGCGTCCAGAAAGAGCTGCTGGAGCGCGGCTATCAGAAGAAGCAGATTGACGCGGTTCTTTCGCTTGTTAGTCAGAGTGCTTCCCTCCCCCAGCTGAAGAAAAAGCTGACATCGGAAGAAGCGCAGCAAGGCCTGCGTGAGATTGAGGAACTATTTTCTTATCTTGCAGCCATGGGCGCGAAGAAAGTGGTCTTTGACATCTCTTTGGCGCGCGGCTTGGCGTATTATACGGGCACGGTGTATGAAGCCTATCTTCGCAAAGGCCAAATTACCT
Organism: uncultured Methanosarcinales archaeon; assembly: GCA_964582035.1. Taxonomy (GTDB): domain Archaea; phylum Nanobdellota; class Nanobdellia; order Woesearchaeales; family GW2011-AR9; genus JAUYQE01. The sequence continues at coordinate 32,974 of CAZOPZ010000003.1, forward strand.
CTTCCCTCGCTGCCGGGGGCCGCTGGGATGCCATGATCGGCAAGTTCCTGGGCGGCAATCGGGAAATCCCTGCCGTGGGCGTGGCCTTTGGGCTGGAGCCTATCATGGACACGCTACGCTTGCAGAAGAAAGAAGCTCCGGCTCCGATTACTCTCTTTGTCATTCCTATCAATACGCTGACGGAATCGCTTAAAATTATCCAACAGTTCCGTGAGGCCGGCATTCCAGCAAGTTTGGCGCTGAAGAAAAGCCTCAGCAAAAACTTGGAGTACGCCAGTGCGTTGGGCGTTCCTTTTAGCGTAATTATTGGCGAAGAAGAAATGAAAAAGAACAAGGTCCTGCTGCGGGACATGCAAGCAGGAAAAGAGCAGCTCTTATCGGCAAAAAAAGTGATCGAACTATGCAGGAAAAAACCATTAAAATAATCGGGCTGGCGGTTCTGCTGATCGTTGTAATAAATCTCATCCTCTTTGCGTTGGTCATAACGAACTGGCTGGTGTTCTGGGGCATTCTGGCAGCGGCGTTCTTCTTTGTGAAATGGGTGCTGCCGAGGATGAGATAATTTCTCTTTGTTTAGCAAATATTTATAAATAAATTATACTATTTAGTATAAAAATGAGTAAATTATCTTTTCTTTCCGCTGAAGAACTGGCACTTCATAAGCCAGAGGTAGTTCCCGCTCTTTTTACGGCACGACAGTTTGAACTCCTGCTCAACAAAGCCGGCAATAAAAAACTCACGGCAACAGAGCAGGTATATTTCTCCCGAAGCATTTCACCAAAAATAAGAGCTCTTCAGTCATTTTTGCCTTCTCAAAACTATTATGCCCTCGGTAGTGAGCATATACTTCCCGAGCGGAAGATTGCGGCACGAAAACTGCTCAAAACCCTAGAACGAAACCATAAAGGGCTTCGGATACTTATCACCGGCTCATTTCTCTACAGCAAGAAGCACGAAGATATCGATGTTTTTCTCATCAGCACTTATGAGAAAGAAGACTTTGTTTCGCGGGGGATACATTACAATTACCTTACTCCGGATATTGCCGGCACCATATTTTTTGCCTCATTGGCAAAATTAAGCATCAGCAATTTTAACCCTGCCGTTTCTGTTACCGAAAAGATAGGATTATCAAGGATTATCTCTTTGTATCAGGAAGTTATGAAAGATGTTCG
>CAZOPZ010000003.1:34158-39046 GCA_964582035.1 uncultured Methanosarcinales archaeon
TTTTGCCAATTCTTCTTTTGTGACCAACTTATTTTGATTCTCTTCAACTTCACCATCAAATGCAACGTATCCTTACCCTAAAGAATCCGATTTCCCTCCTCACCAAAGTTTTTGTTCAGACCTTGCTGCTTGGCTTCAGCCTTCAGCAAGTACGGGAAGCAAGCAAGCAGATGATCGCTTCCTATCAAGAACTACAAAAAGAGTACCTCTCTGCAGATTATAGCCCGCTTATCCGCTCATTTAGGGAGGTGTTGCAATGTGCGGCCTGAAGAAATAAAGAAGAAAATCAGAGAAATCGTTGGTGAGCAAATAGAATTTGCAGGCCATTTTGATATCGTTGTAGAGCATATTCCTGAAAATCTTCAATCGAATCTCGTTTCTTGGGTCAAGGAATGTTCTGAGCGAAAACAGGAGCCTTTTCCTGCTCCTCTGCAAAGAAATATTTTGGTTTTCTTTTTTAAGCCTCATGTGACGAATGTGAGAGGCATCCTAAAAAAAGAGAAGAATTCCTATTTCATTGCTCTGTTTCTGGACAAGCATAAATATTATGACCGCGAACGAAGAAAAATGGGGTTTTGAGATTGGTGCTGCTGAAGCTCAGAAAATAATTAAACTCTCGTAAACACTATCGGCTTCTCCAGCACGATCACCGAATGCTCCGCCTGGCTGACGAGGCCCCGCGCTTCGTCGACTAACGGAGGATGCTGTTCCAAGCAGCCTTTGGTGAGCAGTTGCCGCAACGCAAAGTTGGTTTTGGCGATGCCGAATTTCTTTTCCAGCCAGCGTTTGGCAAAAGGCAAGCCCTGATAGGTTTTGATCTCAGCAAGTACGTTCCGCGTAATGGGATCGCGGATGCCTGCCTCATTAACGAGCGAAAAGATGGTGGCAGGAGAGCTTTCTTGCACGACACCCGCTCCGGTAGATGCAAAAGGCTCGATGGCGATGACCATGCCTTCTTTGAGCACGTTCTGGTTGCCGTTATCGATGTTGGGGATCGAAGGCCGCGCATGGATCTCGAAAAGCCCCAAGCCATGCCCGGACAGGTTTCTGACGGGGGAAAAGCCCGCAGCGGTTATCGTTTCCTGAATGGCCTTGCCGATAGCTCCAAGCGTTACTCCCGGCCGGACTAAAGCCAGCGCATTCTCCAGCGCATCCTGGCTGGCTTTCAGCAGCTTGCCGTGCTTTTCGGAAAGGTCTACCGTCACGGCCGTATCGGCAATATAGCCATCGATATGCACCCCGACGTCAAGCTTGACGACCTGATCCTGGAGGATGGCCGTATCATTGAAGTCCGAACAGCAATGGGCGGCAAATTCGTTCAGGGAAATTTGTGCCGGAAACGCCGGCTGGCCGCCGAGCTCTAGGATTTTTGCTTCTACTTTCTCCAGAATCTCCCGGACGGAAGCGCCGGGCTTGATCAGCTGCTGGCCAAATTCTCGTGCCGTAGCCGTGATTTTTCCGGCTTTCAGGTAGTTATCAATGATGGCTTGGTCCATGGTTATCGTCGGGTGAGGTTTTTTTTATAAAACTATTGGGGTTTTCTTCGATGGTTATATACAATTCTATCCGGAAAGGATAGCCATAATTTGTTTCCAAGAATGAACTCGGTAGATTCCGTCAGGCAATTCTGAAGACTTATTCCAAAGGCGATCAAACAGCAAAACTATTCTCTGGCTTGTAACGCAATCTATTGCATAATCCAAAGAGTCTTCTATCATAAGGCTAACACCAAGCTCTTCACAGATTTTAGCTTTGGTCGTAGGAACTCCCGTTAGAGAATACTCATTAGTAAAATGAACCCCCGAGAAAGCATCCAAAAAGTGGTGGAGAATCCATTTTTCTGTAGCTTCAGCAATATCTCTCTGTCGCGAAGTTATTACAAACAATTTATTATTTTTCTGGAGAGAGCTTATCGCTTCTTGCGATCCTTCAACGGGCTTGATGCTCCTAAAGAAAAGTGTCTTGTGAAAATCATACACTTTGCGTATGGCTTCTTCCCGGGTACCTCCCCACGTTTCCCAGAAGTGGTATGATGTAAATAGGTCTTTTGTTAGAGAGGTTCCGTAGGTACTATTATGGTACTGAAGCAAAGCTGGTAAGGAATCAGCAAGCACTTCATCCAAATCTACCCCAATGTTCATTTTCTCCACCCTAAAGGCATAGTCATCTACGCCCTCCCAAAATCATCTTCATACCGGGTAATATCTCCCTCGTCAAAGTCGCCCCAAGAGATTTCAAGAAAGCGCCCCGGCTGTTCTCCTGCAGACAAGCGATGTTTCGCTTCTTTGGGGATGAATACTCGCTCTCCTGTGAGAAGCATTTTTCTTCTTCCGTCAACTTCGGCGATAACGCCATCATCCAAAGCTATTAACAGCTCTTCCCGCCGTTGATGCGACTGCAAGGATAGTCTTTTGCCAGCTCCTATCTCGATGATTTTTACGGAACAGGGCCCATTCTGGACGAATTGTTCAAAGCGGCCCCAAGGGCGCTCGTCTGTTGTCGAAGCAGTGATCTCAATCTCGCGCAGTTTCCGCAAGGTGTCCGCTGGATTCTTCACCGCCACGCAATCCACAATCTTCGAAGCCGCATAATCATTCCCGCCCGGAAATATCTTGTCGCCGAAAAAGACAACATTCGCTGCAGAAAAGCCATGATGCTGCAAGAATGTCTTAATGCCCCACCCTTTGTCCAGCCCTTTTCTGGTGATGTCGATGGAGGTAGTCCCCCCTATCTTCAGCTCATACTTCTTCTCGTCGAGCTGCTGCTTCAGGAAAGCAATCCATTCTAACCGCTTTTTTCCGTCGGGATCAAACTCCCGCTTGCGTTCTGCTGGCGCATTTCTGCCGATGGCTGATAATGTTATCTGCGAGCCGCGATCCTGCAGTTGGTCTTCTGTGGTGGTGAGCGATTGGATCTGGTAATGAAAGATGAGCTCTTCCAATGCAACCGTAATCTCTTTTTTTTCTTCTGCGGTTAAAGCGTGGTTGTAGATGGTTTTTGCCTTTTCTTGGCGAGCAATGGCATAATGCGTTCCCGTGTTGGCTAAAAGATGATGTTCGCTTTTCAGCCGCGAAGAAATCATGCGCTGCAATTCCGGTACGGGTGTTCCGGAAATGAAAGCCAAAGTATAGCCTTTCTGTATCAGGGCATCGATCTGCGCTGCCATATCCTGTTCAAGCTGCCGGCAGCTGTGGCAGATGGTGTCATCGACGTCAGCAATGATTATTTTTTTCTGGGAGAGATCAATGTCTGGAAGAAAGTGCTGGCAGGCTTCCGCATATTTTTCCAGCGTGTCCGTCGGGAACCATTGCCCGTGGTGAAAGTACGCCGTTATCTTTCCCGGCGGCAGCTTTTCATAGAAATCGCGTTCGATGGACGATTTTCCTTCCGGCAGAAGAGAAAGGTGCGATGGCTCCAAGATAATGGCTCCTGCATTAATCAAGTTGGACGGCGCTTTCTCCCGGGGCGGCTTTTCCACAAAAGCCATTATTTTTTCTCCATCCAGCTGGGCAACGCCAAAATGTTCGACATCTTCGCGGGGCGTGAGCGTCATGGTGACGGGAGTTCGATGCTTTTGATACGTCGTATACAGCCCTCTATAGTCAATGTCCATGAGGTTATCCCCCCAAACCACAAAGACTGGCTCGCTCAGGCCTTGGCAGGCCTTTTTTATCGCTCCTCCCGTCCCCAGAGGCTCTTTTTCTATTGAATACTTGATTGTTATTCCGAGCCTTGAGCCATCGCCAAAATGGCTTTGGATGCGTTCCGCAAGAAAGCTGACGGACAAAATAATCTCTTTCACGCCAAACTTTTGTAATTGCTCGATGGTGTGCTGCAGGATGGGCTTGCCTTTCAGCGGCAGCAAGGGCTTAGGGGTAGCATCGGTTAAAGGACGGAGTCTAGTCCCCAATCCCCCGGCGAGAATGACAGCGGTGTCGATCACTTTGAAAAGCAGCGTTCTGCATTTTTAAACACTTGTGCAAAAGCGGTCGCAATCTTTATAAATAACGCTCTTCCCCAGCATCTCGGACGGCCAGAGGGGCGTGGTTCACCGGATCCCATTTCGAACTCCGCAGTTAAGCGCGCTTCCGTATCCGAGTGTACTGCATTCCGCGGGAAATCGGGTAAGCTGTCCACCTCAACCTTTTTTGCGCTTACGCGAAAAAAGTTTGATCAAAATCCTGTCAAGTGGAACCTCGCTTTGCTCGGTTCCACGAGCATTTGCAAGATAAAAAAAATTTGGTCGGATGGTTATTCTCCACTTTATTCGGAAATGCCATGATTAATGGAGAGGTTATAATGGCAGAATGGCAACCAGACGAGAAGTTTTTGGAGTTTATTTTGAAAGAATCTGAAGCACAACGCGATAATAATCCTCACCATTCTTTTCATCTCTCCTCACCTGCTTGTGATTTTACTCAACCGTTTTACTGCGGTTTTCAACCCCACGACATGAACTTGCCAGTCCAACAGATGCGAAAAGGAACACTCATTGGCAAGTTATGTTATAAAGCGTTATATCGTGCGTATAAATCGAGATTTGAGGAAGAACAGAAGAAGTAAAATATCAGCCATGAAATCTCAGTTGCTGGCCGTCAGGAACTTTGGTTAGCCGTCTATCTTTTTTCTTTTTTTGCGGGAAATTTTCAAATAACACCTCTCTTCCACAACCATTTTAAAGTAGAATTCTGAAGAGAACAGGATAATGCAAGCTTTAATTCTCGCTGCCGGCTATGCCACCCGCCTCTATCCCCTCACCAAAGATACGCCAAAACCCCTGCTCTCGGTTGCCGGAAAACCCCTTATAGAATATATTCTCAAAAAGATTGAGGACGTTGGCGAGATTAAAGAGATAAGCAGGGAAGAAATACTGGAAAAACTTGAAATA
>CAZOPZ010000003.1:39086-46078 GCA_964582035.1 uncultured Methanosarcinales archaeon
GTGCAGCAATGAGGATCGCTTAGGCGCCGTCGGCGATATTCATTTTGTCTTGCAGAAACAGAATATCCAAGAAGACCTGCTCGTTATTGCGGGAGATAATCTCTTCGGTTTCTCGCTCAAAGATTTTGTAACTTTCTATAGCCAGAATGATGGCGCTTCCAGTGTGGTTCTCTACGACCGCCAGGATAAAGAAGCTATCAAAAGGCGCTATGGGGTAGCTGTTCTTAATGGCAGCCGTATTGTCAATTTTGAAGAGAAGCCGGAAAAGCCGAAGAGCACTTTGACGTCAACCGCTTGTTATCTGTTTAACAAGAAGGATTTGGGGCTGGTCGCTCAAGCTTTGCAGCAGGGAAAAGCGGATAACCCCGGCGATTTGGTTCGCTTTCTGGTCGAGCATTCGCGTATGCATGGCTTTGTTACCAATGAGCCGTGTTTTGACGTCGGAACGGTAGAGTCTTTGCAGGAGGCCGAACAGCTGTATAGCAAGAAGAGGAACCATGAATATTAGCATCTTTGGCACGGGCTACGTTGGCTTGGTAACCGGCGCTTGCCTGGCAAATATTGGCCATGCGGTGCATTGTATGGACATCGATCCCCAGAAAATAGAGAGCCTGAAACAAGGAAACATTCTCTTTTACGAGCCGGGATTGAAAGAGTTGGTGGCACAGAACCAAAAACGGCTGCACTTTACTACCAATGCCGAAGAAGCAGTTTGTTTTGGTGAGGTCCTGTTTAATTGTGTCGGTACGCCTTCCCGTGAAGATGGGGGTGCTGATCTGCAAGCAGTCTTTGTCGTTGTTGATGCTGTGGCCCGCTTTGCATCGGGCTATAAAGTTCTCGTGAACAAAAGCACCGTGCCGCCGGGAACAGCCCGCGAATGCCAGCAACTTCTGAAAGCGCAAGGCACGGCAGAAATCGACGTCGTCTCTAATCCCGAATTCCTGAAACAGGGGAATGCCGTGTACGACTTCAATCATCCTGATAAGATTGTCGTCGGAGCCCCTGCCGAAAAAGCTTTGCAGATGCTGCAGAAAGTGTATCACGGGTTACTGAAAACGTATATCCCTCTCCTTGAAACAGACTGGGAAACCGCCGAGATGGCTAAGTACGCAAATAATGCTTTTTTAGCGACGAAAATTAGTTTTATCAATGAGATTGCTAATATCTGTGGTGCGGTGGGCGCTGACGTGAAAGTCGTCGCTAAAGCGTTGGGCATGGACCAGCGCATCGGCCCCAAATTTCTCAATGCGGGGATGGGCTACGGGGGAAGCTGTTTCCCAAAAGATGTTCGGGCTTTATCTCAGGTTGCAAAAAAGAGAGGGTATAATCCTTTTATCCTTCCTGCGGTCGATGTGTTTAACGAACAGCAGAAAGTGCAGTTTTTCCCGAAAATTATGCAGGTATTACAAGAAGTGGGGGGGAACATCGTTACATTTTGGGGGCTGAGTTTTAAGCCAAAAACGAGCGATATCCGGGAAGCGCCCGCTTTGGCGTTGCTGGGGCACTTGCTTGCGCAGGGGATTTCCGTTAAAGTATTTGATCCTCTAGCTCTCGAGGAAGCACGAAAGGTGCTGGGGGAGAGAGTTACCTATTGCTCTTCGATAGAAGAATCTGTCGTCGGAAGCAATGCCATTGTTTTAGCGACGGAATGGGACGAGTTCCGGAATGCGGATTTTGCTGCTCTGGGGAAATTGATGAAAACCCGTTTTTTGTTTGATGGGAGGAACATCTATGAGCCGGACACAGTTTGTCAAGAGGGGTTTGCATATTATGGGGTAGGGAGAAAATGAAAATCCCCACCACCGCAAGCAGCGGGGTATCAAACAAATGAAGCCACAAAAAGATCTGGTTTCCATTGTCATCATCTGCGACCAGCTGCGGAAAGAAAAGCTAGCTCGGCTTTTGGCAAGCATGAAAGAGCAACTCGTTCTGTATCCAACGGAAGTTTTGCTGCTGCACGAGTCAAATACGCCGTTGCCTGCTCCGGAGCTGCCCGTGGCCGTTCGCTATTTTACGATCCCTGAAAAGCGGGGAATTCCTTTCAACCGAAATCAAGGGATACAGCATGCCCAAGGGGAGATTATCGTTTTTATTGACGATGATTGTTGGGTGCAGGAAAAATGGCTTTCTTCTCTCGTTGAACCTTTGCTTAAAGACCAGTCTCTCTTCGTAGCCACCAGTGGCACAAAAATTCCCCATTCGACTTTTCTTGGCGATTGCATTTCCGCTTTAGGTTTTCCAGGGGGGGGCTCTTTAGGATTTGATAAAGTCTGGAAAGTTTCTGCGGAGGGGTTTACGAACCATCTCGCCGTTGGTAATTGCGCTTTGCGTAAAGAAATTTTTAAAAAAATAGGCTTATTCGACGAGTCTATGGTTCATGGGGCAGAGGATGCGGAGTTCTCGGTACGGTTGGAACGGCAGGGAATTCCCATAACATATGTTCTGGAAGGCTATGCCTGGCATGAGGCGCGGACGACGTGGAGATCATTTGTGCAATGGCAAATACGGAGGGGGAGGGCGAATTACCACTTTAAGAAGAAAGTGGGGAACGTGGGGGGCTTCGTGAGATTGCGGTGGTGGAGCACGAAGAATATCGTACACCATAATTTTTTAAATTGGCGGTTTCCTCTTATTCTCTCCCTGCAAGGCTGCAGTCTTGCTTTCCAGCAGTGGGGGTATCTTCTTGAGGCGCACCGGAAATGAAAGGTTCCCTCCCTGAAAGAAAGCAAAGCTTGGTCACCGGGACCATTTTTGTGGCTGGTGCGCAAGCAGCCATCGTTCTGGCGGGCTATTTCATCCACTTCTTTCTCGGTCGCCGGTTGGGCCCCTTTGCATATGGAGATTTCGGTGTTCTCTCTTCGCTTATGCTCATCAATACTGCTTTATTTTTGACGGGCATCAATCGTGCCGTTGCCAAACAGATTGCGGAAGGGAACAACCCGTCTGCAGTAATGAAAGCCGGCTTTCAGCTGCAAGCAGCGCTAGCTGCTCTCGGCTTGCTCTTCTATTTTTTCTTTGCTCCCAAACTTGCTTCTCTTCTTCAGGAATCTTCCCTGTCATTGCTGATTATTTTTTCTTCGCTGGCCATCTTCACACAAGGCATGCATACGATATATGCCAAAGGCTATTTGAACGGCTTACACAATTTTCGCAGGCAGGCTTTTATGGAAGGGGGGGTCGCCGTTCTCAAAGTAATCTTAGCGATAGCTTTTGTAACTATTGGTTGGGGAGTTTTCGGCGCGGTTGCGGCTTACGTGTTGGCGCCTCTCCTCGTTATTTTCTTTGTTTTTCCGGTGCTGGCAGAGAAAGTTAAATCAGTATCAAAAAAGTCTTTGCTGCAGTTTGCTCTTCCCATTACCCTCTCGCTGGGGCTTTTTGTTGCCGCCATGGAACTTGGCCTTCTGGCTGTTAAGTCCATCCTCAGCGACGATTTATCTTTGGGGATATATACTGCCGCAACAACAGTACCGAAGATTATCTATTCGCTCTCAACAGCCTTTTCTCTGACTATTCTTCCGGCAGTTGCTGGCGCGGTCGCCCAGAAGAAAGAGGTCCTCATGAAAAAATATATCCAGCAAGCCCTTCGGTATTCCATGCTTTTGCTGGTGCCTTTCGCAGTTCTCATCAGTGTTTCTGCGCCGCGCCTCATCGTGCTCCTCTATTCCACCCCGTACCAAAGTGCAGGGCCCCTTCTCGAGATTCTGGCGTTTAGCGCACTATTTTTTTCTCTTTTCTTAACACTCAACACTATCCTTTTTGCCGTCGGAAAGCGCTTGGCTGCGATTCTCCTTTCCACATTTCTGCTGGCCATTGGTTTTATTGGGTACCGCCTCCTGATTCCTGCTTTTTCTTTGCAAGGAGCAGCGTGGTGGGCGGTAGGTATGGGGTTGATGGGGGTGCTTGCTTCAGGGCTCTGTCTGCGGAGCATTTCTTCTCTGCCCTTATTTTCTCTGGGAAGGATATGCTTAGCTGGAGCGATCATTCTGTGGTTGGGTCGTCTTGCCCAGCTGCAGGCGGGTTTCCTGTTGATTCTTCCTTTCCTCCTCATTCTGTACGTGTTGCTCCTTTTCGCACTTGGGGAAATAACGCCTGAAGACCGTTCTCGGGTGAAAGATTTTTGGAAGCGCTTTTCGAAATTCTGGGGCTCTTCTTCGATAAAGTTTTAAAAAGGGTAGGTTATTTGAAAAAAGAAATGGTAACTATGCGTTTTTTATATCGCCGACATCTCGCCCTGCGCCTTTTGAAGAAATTGTCTCCCCGCACCGCTTTAGAAATCGGGTTCTCAACCCGCCCCCTTCTGAGCGAAACGACAATTCCTCATTGCTTGGGTATTGATCTGAACCCCGAATTCTGCCGGCGAGCGCCTTTTCCCGCTCAAAACACCGATGAAAAAGATTTTATCCCCCAGCAGCCATTTGATCTGGTGATTGCTTTAGAAGTCCTAGAACACCTTCCAAATGATGGTGAAGCCTTGCAAAGATGGGCTTCTTGGCTCAATCCCGGGGGGCATCTCCTCCTCTCAGTTCCTGCCAAGATGGCGCATTGGGATGCCAATGACGTATTTTCTGGTCATGTCCGCCGATACGGAAAAAAAGAGCTCCAGCATCGCCTCACTGAAGCAGGATTTCACTTGGCCGAATTTTATTGTTATGGCTTTCCCCTCTTTAATCTTCTCAAGCGGGTAGGCAATCTCGCCATGCGCAAGAAGCTGAAAACGTTTGCGGGTGTTGGTACGAGCCAGGAAAACCCGGGCACCCTTCAAGGTGCTAAAATGACTCTCGGGAAGCTGCTTGCGAATCCCCTGGTTTTTAAAGCCCATGACCTTTTTTTGGGAACTGATTTAGGGATCGGGTATATGGCTCTGGTAAAAAAAGAAACAGGGACATCCCCAAGATGATACCCTCTATTTCGGATATCCGCCGGCATGCGGCTACCCCCCGTTTTGGGTATGAAAAATTTCTCGATTTTTTTGCGGATTACGTGGTGAAAATCGCTCTTTTCTGCCGCCTTACGCCCACTCAGCTTACTTTTTTCTGGGTCATTATTCAGTTCTTCGCTCCCCTCTTTTTCGTTTTTGGTTCGTACTTCTCTTTTGTTTTAGGGACAGTGCTGTTTCAATGCATGTTCATTGTGGATTTATCAGATGGAAAGCTTTTTCGCTTCTTTAAAGCCGGGGTAAAATACAAAAAGCCGCTTTTTCCCAAATACCTGGATCACCTCGGGCATTACATTAACAATGCCTGGCTCTTTATTTGCCTGGGATTAGGCACTATGCTGCGTTACTCTGGCGATTGGTTTTTTTTCTATGCAGGTTTAGCAGCAGCTTTTTTTTACCTGCTCAATAAATCGACCGCTATTAATCCGGCATGGTATAAATCTTTTGAAGAGCAGAAAACAATTCTGGGGCTTGTTGATCAGGCTACGCCTCGGTATGGCAAATCGCTTTTCAAACAGTTTCTTTTTGATTTCTTTCGTGTCGAGCACTTAGGCAACTTCCTCTTTTTCAGCATTCTTTTCGATCAGCCCGGCGTGGTCTTAATTGCTTATGCGGGTTTATTCTGCTTAGAATTTCTTCGGAAACTGTATGTGCAAGGAAAGCTTCTGTGGAGAGTTGATAAAAAGAGAGGCTAATCCGAGCGTTTAACGAGTATTCCGGTCACCGCACAAACACCTCTTCCCCCTTCTTCACTGCATCCACAATCATCTGCGAGATTTCTGGCCGCATGAACCAGCTTGGGGGCACATCGCCGCTCTCAAACATCTTTCGTGCCTGCGTGCCGCTGATGAGCAATCTATCATCGGCGGGATGAGCCGGATGCTCACGCTCATGAATGTGGGTTTGCAGTTTCTCGGAATAAAAAACATTGTCAAAGCGTATGGGAATAATGCCCAAGTCCGGGAACCGGTCAAAGATGGTGTGTGACGCTTTGGGGTGATAGAACTTGCCCACTCCGGTATGGTCCCTGCCGACGATGAAGTGGCTGCAGCCGAAATTCTTCCGGCACAAGGCGGTAAAGAGCGCTTCCCGCGGGCCGGCATAGCGGGAATACGTTGCAAAGGTGCCCAGCAGCACTTTGTTCTTCGGATAAACATGCCGGCTCATGTGTTCATAGGATTGAATGATGAATTTTGCTTGAAAGTCCCCCGCTTTTTTCTTGCCTACAATCGGATGCACAAACAAGCCATCACCAAGGCTCTGTTCGAGCGCTTTTAGCTGAATGAACTCATGGCTGCGGTGAATGACATTGCGGGTATGGAACCCCACCACTTTTTCCCAGCCCCGATCTTCAAAAAGCGCTCTCGCTTGGCGGGGCGTCAGCTCATACTCTTTGTGATCTCTCAGCTTTCGTCGTAGAAGCGTAATTATTCCCCCAAAGAAATGTGGGGAATATGAGAGAACTTTTTTCACTCCTGGATGTTCCCGATCAAGGGTTCCATACATCTTTTGCGCCATTTCCGAGAGGTTGACCGGATATTTTTGTTCAAGCCGGAGGATGGCTAGAGTATTCCCTTGCTCATCAGTGAGCGCTACGTCTTTCCCGCACTCAAGATTTTTGGATTTCTCTTCAGAAACATCTAAGACTATCGGCAAAGGCCAGATCGTGCCGTCGGCTAAGCGCATGCGGTCCAAAACGGAATGCAGATCATTCTCTTTCATAAATCCGTCCAAAGGGCTGAACGTCCCGATGGCCATTTGCTCAATATCCATGATGCGCTCCTCGTCGAGCACTATTTTCGGTAAAGCGTTGAGGACACTTGCTGATGACCACTCATTTGGTTTAGCCAAGCCGTTCACCAGCTTCCCCCCATGGGGCGGAATCAGTGAAGAAGAAATGTCAAAATCGAGGAGGTAGTTCCGGCTCTCTAGTTTCTGGACGAAAGAGTCTTCTTCTTTTGCATCCGAGCGCTTTTCTCCGTCGATAGCCAGCTGGGCATGTCGGATTAATTTGTTCAGCATGGTGATGCATTCAAGGGGATATTTCCCAATGGCT
>CAZOPZ010000004.1:0-32448 GCA_964582035.1 uncultured Methanosarcinales archaeon
TATATTCGCGCAAATCGGGAATCTGGACGGCGGTTGGAATTGCGATTGGTAACTTTATTCACATTTGACAAACATTCTTAGTCCAAAGGCCTCATTATTTTTCGCAAGTATTTTCGCAACAGTAATGTCAGCTGGTGCTCCATTTTGGGTTGTTGTATTCCTATGGATTGCAATGCCACTTAATTCATTTATTATGGCTGCAATTCTTTCGATGTTTTTCACTCAGAAAAAGATCAGAACTGCTTATGGAAAACACCAGCATATCGTAAACAAAGTTCTGGGAGTAGCATTGCTTGTACTTGCAGTGATTATAGCGATTTACAAATAAAGATTACTGGGATATTGTTTTCTGATTTGTAGAAGCGAAACGCCTCCCCCTCCGTTTTTAATAGGAAAACCCCCACTTATAGTGTAACAGTTCTGTGTTTCATCCTTGCTGGTTTCGAGTAATAATTCAACTTAACTCCTATTAACCTCATTTTGCCTAGTTCTTGGAAAAATTGAGGGTATGAGGGCTGTAAACGAACCCATACCTACGAAAAGCGTTCTTCCTGAAAAGAAAGAAAATCAGGGCTTTTCACCCCAATAACTAATAATGCAGTTGTTGTTTATCTGCATCATGTACTTTGCCCAGTATTCTGCAGCATACAGCCGCTTCTTCAAGGCTGGAGAGATGTTCGCATAGGCTGCGATAATCCGCATCTCCCGGCACAAGCTGTCCAGGATTTCCTGGTTGGTCTGCATGACCTGTTCGTATGGTTTTTCTTGCATGGTTCATCACCTTTTTGGTTTTTTCTCTCATTTTGGCGCAGACGGGCTGAGGTGGGTTCTCGCTTCCCAGCGAAAGCAACCATCTGTCCCTCGAGTCCCCGTACGAAAACAAAAAAGGGAAGAGATGAACGTGCAGAAAACATCGATAGAATAGGGAAAATATGGCAACCACTGGACATGATGCTTGTCCAGTGCTAGAGGACGTATATTCTGAATATCTTTGACTTTTAGCCTGTGAAAAGAGCCACTGGACACACTGGACAGCTGCGGGCAAAGCTCATAAACAACATCTTTCATTGTAGCAGTAAGAAGATGGACATTTCACATATGATTGTAAAAGAGGGCTTGCGCAGAGGATTAAGCCCCCGGACGATAAAGACGTACTGCTCGTGTGTTGAGCGCTTTTTCCGGCGGACACACAAAGATCCGTATTCGATGAAAAAAGAAGATATCTTGGCATTTTTGGATGGCCTTATTGAAAAGAATGCTCCTGGCAATACAACAAATGTATATGTGCACGCACTGAAATTCTTCTACGAGCGAGTCTTGCATCGTCGGCTTACTCTCAATATTCCTCTCCAGAAAAAGCCGCGGCGATTGCCGGAGTTTCTGAATAAGGAGGAAGTCGCTCACGTATTACGCACGATAGAGAATGCGAAGCACCGGCTCCTTGTTTCTTTGCTCTATGGTGCGGGCTTGCGGGTGAGTGAAGTTGTGCATCTGAGAATAAGGGACTTTGACTTTACCGGCAATTATGGTTGGGTACGTCAGGGAAAAGGAAGAAAAGACCGCTTGTTTATTCTTCCCCAAGCATTGAAAGAAGAGCTGCTTGCCCATATTGCCAAAGAAAGTCTTGCTCCCGACGACTGGCTTTTCCAAGGCTGGCATGGCCATTTTTCGACGCAAAGCGTTCGGCAGATCCTCAAAAAAGCGTGGCAGAAAGCCCAATTGCAGAAGAGAGTCCATCCGCACATGTTCCGGCATTCGTTCGCGACGCATCTCATTCAGAACGGCTATTCCGTGCTTGAAGTGCAGCCGTTGCTCGGGCATAGCAAGATAGAGACGACGATGATTTACCTGCATCTCGCAGCCCCACAATTGTTAAAAGTGCAGAGCCCGTATGATGCGTTAGCTCAAAAATCGCTTGCGGTGCCGGATGAAAATACAACGAGTAAAGTATCGGGACATTGAACAGGTTCCCCATCTTCAAGTACAGCAGCAGTTCAAGCAGGATTTTCAGGGTTCTGCTCCTACGCCATTTATCGGTCGGTTTGGCTATCCGAAAGTCAACATCGGCATTCTCAGCCCGCAGTTTCTGGGAGACGTCAGCAGCTACGATTCGCCGCGGCAGTGGAGCGCTCAGAATACGTCCATCGGTGATGTCGCCAGCCGGCGGTATAGCTTGGTCAATTCCCGGACCAGCTGGAATGTTAAGCAGGTTCAGCAATCGCATCGTTTCCTCGATATTGTCAAAGAGGTCGGCATGGCGAAACGCAGTGTTGATGTGGAGGTCAGCCTGCAAAAGCAGCCCAAACTCAATGTAAAATCCGAACGAGAGATTATCCCCTTCGGGCCCGCTTCCGAGATAAAAAGCGCCCAGCTGACGGGAAATCCTGCTGTTGATTCCCGTGCTGAGCGGGTGGTTGCGGATACGGGCTTAAAAGCTGCTCCAGCGCTCCTGCAGCTCTATCGGAAAGGCTTTGAAGAAAATTTTCTGACAAAACTGATATCGACAGCTAATGTGGGCTTGCAGCAGAGCCGCAAGCTCGTTCCGACGAGATGGAGCATCACTGCTGTCGACGATACTTTAGGAAAACAGCTCATTGTGGAAGTGAAAGATTTTCCTATTGGGGAATATCAAGCCTATTTCGGCGGCGGCTGGGGGAATTACTATTTGGTTTTATTCTTCCCGGCGGTCTGGAGCTATGAGCTTTTTGAGACATATCTCAATAAAGTGGCCAATCCTTGGTCAAAGAACGGCTATCAGTATTCGACGGATTTTGAAGGGTTTGAAGGCCGGAAAACGTATGCGGAAGAATGTGCTGGTGGTTATTATGCCGCCCGGCTTCCCGTCTTGGAAAAGATGAAAGAGCTCAAGCGGCAGCAGGCCTGTTTAGCATTGCGCTTTATAACGCCAGAGTACAACGTGCCGCTAGGCGTCTGGGTGTGCCGGGAAGCGGCGCGGAAGAGCCTAGCTGGGCAGGCATTATGTTTTTCATCGGAAGAATTACTGCTGGCCTATGCCCGCGCCTTGGCAAAGAAGAAATTTTCTTTTGATCTGAATCTGCTCTTATCGACGAGCAAATTGCTCAAAGAGAAGAAAGAACAGAAACGGTTAGGGGAGTTTGGCTAACTTTCCTCTTTCGGCTCTTCAGGTTTTTCATACGGCTCTCTCTGGGGCTGTGCCAGCTGAAACGCTTCTTCATTCAGCACGCCCAGATGCCGCAAGCCCCGGTAATGGCCATTGTAATCTAAGCCGTAGCCGACGACAAATTCGTCGGGGATGAGAAAGCCGAGATAGAGGGGATGAGCAGCAAGCTGTTCTTGCAAGCCGGGCTGGTGCCGTTCCGGCTTGGCCAGCAGTGCGGCAATGCTGGTGCTCTTTGCGCCATGCGCTGCCAGTTTTTCCAGGGTGGCCAGCATCGTTGTTCCCGTATCGATGATATCTTCGACGATGAGAACATCCCGGCCCCGGGCTTTTGAAAAATCAAAACCGGAGAAAGTGACCTTGCCGGTCGAGGCATCTCCTGCATAACTTTTGGCTTTCAGGGTTTCCACTTCAAAGCGGACTTTCATCGGCTCGCTGTACAGCAATTCCACAAAGAAGCGCATCGCGCCGTCCAGCATGCAGAGCGCAATGATGTCTTTTCCATTATAATCCGCCGAGATCTCTTCTGCCAGCCGGGCAACGCGTGACGTCATTTGGCCTTCCGGGAGAAGAATGCCGGATAAATGGCTGCGATACGCCTCATCTACCGCAAACTGGTCGACAGAGTAAGGAATTTTTCTTTGCAGGCCGATAGGCGATGACATGAAAAATGGAGAAAGTTTGCTTTTATAAATGGTTTTTGGTTTTTGGGCATTATTGAAAAGTTCCTGCTTTGCAGGGGTGCTGCCGAACTCCGCATTCGCTATTCCGTCTGAGGAGCGCCGTTCCCCGTAGAGGGCGTCCCCCTTGGCGCTTTTCTGGGAGAAGCAATGGTGCTCCGTAAATGGCAGCACCCCACTTTTCAATAACGCTGGTTGTCGCGGACATGCTTCTGTTTTGGCTTTTTTCTGGTAAAAGTTTTTATATGCTCTTTCCTTTCTTTCCTTGAATCAGAAAAGCAGCCAAAGAGAGGTCCAGCGCAGAACATGGCAAGCCGCATCGATGCTGATAACCAACGCTACAAAAAGAAAGTCAAGCAATTGCTCCACAAGAAGCTGGGGAAGTACATTGGCTCAGAGAAGATGCGGGTTTCTCAGAACGGGAAGCGTGTTTCTATAAATATACCCATCATCCCTATACCCCATTTTGAGTATGACCGCGGCAGCGTCGGCGGCGTGAGTGCTGGCGACGGAGAAGAAGGCGATCTGCTTTTTGGCGATCAGCCCGGGGATGGCAGTGGTGCCGGCGACAGTGGTTTTGAGGAAGGTGACCGTGTCGATTTTTCCTGTGAAGAGTTGACGGATTTGCTTATTGAAGACTTACGGCTGCCGAAGCTGAAGCCGACGGATTCCGGCGATATTACGGAGAAAAGAGTCCGGTATGATTCCATCTCGCGGACTGGGCCGCAATCTTTACGCCATCCTCGCCGAACCTTAAAGCAAGCGCTCAAGCGGTCCATCGCCACCGGCACGTACCAGCCCGGCGATCCCTTCATGCCCTCTCGGGAAGACTTTCGATATCGCGCCCCGGCCATCGAAGATATTCCTCTGGCGAGTGCGCTCATCATTGATCTGATGGATGTTTCTGGCTCGATGGATGATGAGAAGAAAACCATTGTCAAGACAGAAGTATTCTGGCGCGACCGCATTCTGGAACGCTTATATCAGCAGGCTTTGGGGCAGAACTATCAGGGGATTAAACGCCGGTATGTGGTGCATACTGCGGATGCCAAAGAAGTTTCCGAATACGATTTTTTTCACTTGCAGATCAGTGGCGGCACGAAGATTTCTGCGGGCTATGAGAAAGTCAATAGTATTATTGACGAAGAGAAAAAAGCGGGCATGCAGAACATCTATGTGTTTCATTATACGGACGGGGAGAATTTCGACTCTGACCAGATGGCGAGCATCAAAGCGCTGCAGGAGATCATTGCCGAGACGAATCTCGTCGGTTATACCCAGATTGGCAGTGATCACCAGTTTCTGAATGTGCTGCGTTTCAATTTCCGGGAAGCTTTTGATTGCGGGGACTTAGTGGCTTCCCTTATTCAGCCGGACAAGGATCCCGCGATTGGTGAGCAGATCCTGAATTCTATTAAGGAGAAACTGCAGCAGGGGAGATGAGGGATTCTTGAACCTGAGAAAAGCTGCGCCGGCCGGGATTTTCAATTGCCTTTTTTCTTTCTCGTGGGTGAGGCTGAGCGGAGCGAATGCCGCACGTTTTTCCCCAGGCTTTTTACGAAGTAAAAAGGCTGCTTTCGAACCCGGATGGCCGGCTCCCTTCGTCGAAGGGTTCCAGAAGAGGAACTCTTCTCGTATGGAAGGCCGGTATACTGGCCATTATACGACCGGCGCATGGCTTTCAAAGAAGGCGTATTGTTTATAAAATTATCTTCGTTTTATTGTCTATCAAAATTTGGTTTTGGAAGTTGGTTAAAGCCGAACTTCTTTTAATGGTGTTATGTTTCCTTCGTAAGAGGGGCTGAGTCGAAGACGAGAATTTTTGTTGTCTAAACTATTATTTTTTCCAATATTCTCTTATTTTTTTAACTAAAGAATTGTCTACATTATAGCCCGGACATAATGCGGCAAGATGAGGGTGGTATTCAGCGAATTCACAAGATGCCGGATGGCCAGGGTCTGGGTTATCGAATGTGCTCGCCACACAAAGCTTTTCAGTAATATCGCAAGTGTAATGATCTCCTTGATTAGCGTGACCGGTTTCAACAAGATGAGAACATTTTTTCCCTGCCATTTCAATGTTGAGGGGGTTATTTGTATATAAATTTTAGCCAACAAAATTAAACATAACACCGATTAAAAGATTACGAATGTGAACACCTTTTCAATGCACCCTTCGCTTCCGTCGTAATCGTTTAACAACTTTCATTACTCTCCCCTGCGCCCCAAACCGGCTTTCCCAGAGCAGGCGCCGTATAATGGCCTCTTTGGCCAGAAATCCTTTTATCTGTTTTCCTCTCTTTATCGGCAGGACGTCCAGGCGGAGCTGCTGCATCTGTTGCAGAGCCTGGTATGCATTGTCGTTTTCCGCAAAGCTGCGCATATGGTGCAGGGGCCTGGCCAGGTCTTTTACTGATAGTTTTTCCTGCTCTTCTTGGCTTATACGGAGGTCGTGGACATCCAGAAGGCCCACAAAGCTTTTTCCCCGAATGAGAAAAACATCCTCGTTCAATGGTGCGTACCGTCGGG
Source organism: uncultured Methanosarcinales archaeon (assembly GCA_964582035.1). Lineage (GTDB taxonomy): Archaea > Nanobdellota > Nanobdellia > Woesearchaeales > GW2011-AR9 > JAUYQE01. The sequence continues at coordinate 6,349 of CAZOPZ010000004.1, forward strand.
CGAATTGAGAGAATTTCAAATCTGCGGGGGCAGTCGGAAGATTTTTCTTTGGCAAAGAGCTCAGGGGTATCTTGCTTAAGATCTGCTTGACAATAACCTGCTCATAGCTCATGCCCGCCAGGAAATACAGGAATCCGCCGAGCAAAATAAACCATAAGCCGCCGGGAACGAGCAGGACAATGCCAAAGAAGTTCATGATTCCTTCGATAACCAAATAGCCAGCAAAAACTCTGCCAGCAGTGGCAGCGATGCGCGTGGCTTTTCTCAGGTCTTTGTAGTGTGCATGCAGCAAGGCGCGGAAGGCCCTTCCCCCATCCAAGGGAAATGCGGGCACTACGTTGAAAAGCGCCAGGACCAGGTTAATGAACGCGAGATAATAGACGATAGGATGCCACAGGCCATCGACGGTGAGCTTAAAGATGGCATAAAATACTCCTGCTAATCCTAAAGAGAACAGTGGCCCGGCGATAGCCATCAGAAACTCTGATTTTGGCTCCATATCTTCACGGGTAATGCCAGCTACGCCCCCGAAGAAGAAGAGGGTAATGCTTTCGACTTTGATTTTTCTGGTTTTGGCGACGAGGGAATGGCTGAGCTCGTGCAGCAGGACGGAGGTAAAGAGCAGGAGGGCTGCCACAATGCCCATGAACCAGTACTGCTGGCTGGAAAAGCCTGGGAATTGCTGCGGGAAAAAGCCTTCCCGAAGGCCCCAGGCCAGGAGAACGAAAATGAACCACCACGTAAAATGGATTTTTACATCGATGCCAAAGATGCGGAACAACCGCAAGCCACCGTCCATGACGTAAGGAGAGAGCTTTAAACTATAAAATAGTTTGTTTTCATTCCTGAATCGCAAAAATTATAAAGGACGGTAGTAAAAATGAGTTTATGGTGTATTACGACTGTAAATCCTGCTACGAAACGAAGTCTCAGACAACGTACATGAAAGATGATATCCCGGGAAGGCCGCCCGGCTGCTGCTTAAAAGGGTGCTGCGCCTTTGGCAGGAAGTTTCGGGGGATGGAGTAAATTTCTTTAGAAAAATCCGTAAAGCATCCAAAAACTTAAATACTTTTTAAGCATTCATTCTTTTAGGATTTTTCGTAACTACGATTCATAACCAAAAACGAGGTGAGATTAGCATGGCAAAAAAGATGGCGAGAAAGGCTGCCTGTTCTCCGGGAATGACCAAGACGACCGAAGACAGCATCCGGGACATTATTAACTGGATTCATGTGATGAAAGAGGAAGAAGTTCAGGACGTTACGACCAGAATTGAGCCCAAAACAGCCAAAGAGCTGGTGAAGAGGCTGGAAGGGCTGGCCCGGCGCGTGGGCGGTATTTGTGAGTGAATGGATTTAAAATACCATCAATTGTAAGCGGCGTGAGGATGTTAGCGCACTTCTTCGAGTAAGAACTCCCCCTCATCCTCTGGGGTCTTCGATCCGGTTCATAAAGAGAAGCGCGCCCGTGCTATAATCGATAACGGCTTCTAAGAAAGGCCTATCAACGACAAATTCAATGGGGTTTCGGGGGAGAGAAACACTCCTAAGACTCACTGCAAAGCCGGTCGCCGCTGCCCCTTCTGAGCCCTCTTCATCTGTTTTAAAATAGGTCTGATGAACCCCGCTACTCACAAACAAAGGCCCCGGCCCCATGTTTTGGAATTCTGCTCGAGAATCGTCAAACATGCGCTCGATTCCCAGGGCCCGGAGGGGTGCTTGGAGATCAAACTTTCCTTTGACTTCATGCTTGGGTATTTCCAGCCGGGCAAATTTTTCCGAGCTAAGCTCTGTTATGATATCCCACAGGCTCGTGTGGCTTTCAGAGAAATCAGTTTCTAAGCCCCTTATACTAGATCCTTTAGGCGGTAAGAAGATCAGGGTTGCCAAGTGCTTCCCTTGGTACGGGAGCAGTACTGCTTGCACCCCATCAAATTCTTTATAGCAAAACGTAGGGAGGCCCCGGGGAGAATCAATACTGCCCTTCCTCATCATATCGACGTGCACCTTTTCTCCGCTCGAGAGCGTGAAGTCCTGTTTTTGCGTATATTTGGGGTCGAATCTGTTATCCCACTGCGCTTTGAAATACAAAGCGTTGGCAAGAACGAGTCGGGTTAAAGATTCAATAGAACCTGCAGGGAACAATTCAGGGATTTTCCCCTCAGTTTTTCTTCCGATCCAAGCGTTTATGCCGGCTCTCTCTTTTTCAGGATTTCCGGTAAAATCGGCAGCGGCGACCTCGGCTCGGTAATTGTCTTGTACCGTCTGTTTGAACTTTGGGTGTATCGGATATTGTTCAGCGATCCAGAGGCCGTTCGCACACCGTATCGTATGGGGAACATGTGTGGCATTTAAGGCATCGGTGAGTTCTCGGATGCCTTTTTCTCGTATGGAAAAATCATTAGGGAGATGAGCTACTCCAGAAAGTTGTCGGGCAGTTTCTCCCTTTGCTCCCTCATAGAGCATGCCTAAAGCAACCCGGATGCTGGTTGGCGAGATAGAAAGGTTCCCTTCTCCGAGCTGGGACAGTAAAGAAAGTCCAAATGGAATATCCCCATATGTAACGGTGTTATCGTGCAGCATGTTGCTCTTTTTTTCTCACCCCTTTATAAACATTTCTTACCGGTAGTCCTGTTTCACCTTTTTTCACTTCCCAGTTAAAGCTAACATTTAAAAGAAAGTGAGGCTATTATCCTCAATCATGGCTGTCTTAACTGCGGATTGGGCGCCTTTGGCGCTTCGCCTGGCGCTGGGGGTCATCTTCATCGCCCATGGCTATCCGAAGCTGAAGAATGTTAAAAGCACTGCCCAATGGCTGGCTTCATCCGGCTTTAAACCCGGCAAATTTTGGGCTTTAGTGCTAGGCTTTTCCGAATTCTTCGGCGGGTTTGCATTGCTTATCGGCTTCTTTTCCCGGCTCGCGGCAGTTGCGCTGATCATCAGCATGTCCGTCGCCACGTTTCTAAAAATTTTCAAATGGAAAACTCCGTTTACGGCGATGGACAAGATGGGCTGGGAATTTGATGTGCTCCTCTTGGCAGCTTTAGTGGCTCTATTCTTGCTCGGTTCTGGAGCACTGTCGATTGATCAGTTGTTGGGATGGAAATGGGGGTAAGCAATTAGGTTTTTTATTTCACGCTACCCATTGAAGAAATTCTTTTCCAATCGTATTCCGGGGGAATGAAACAAATCGGGTATACGATGAAGTAAACTTTTTTCTTGAGAAAGCGAGTAGCGGAGGGTGGATTTGAACCACCGACCTCTGGGTTTCTAACCATTGTTATGAGCCCAGCGGGCACTCCTAGCTGCCCTACTCCGCTGTACTCTTCAAGAAAAGAAGGTGATTTAAAAAGGTTTAGGAGAAGAACCGATTAGAACTCGCTGCGGCTTCGCATTTCATATTCTCCTGCATAACGCCATACTTCTTCTGCCAAAGGCTTAATAGTATCCAGTATACTATCGCCATACTCTTTTTGCAAATGCTGTTTTATGAGAGCGCTTCCAGAAGAAGTGATTTTCAGATGCTGATAATCACTGGTGTATACCACAAGGTGCCCGAGGAGAAAATACAGCGTCGCGTCGAAATCGTTGGTCTTTCCGCCCATTTCAGTTCCTCTAGGCCGAAAGAGATTCTGAAACCGTTTCTGGGTCTTTGAAAGTTCTCGAAAACCGTGCTCTAATGCCTCTTCTTTAAAACAGGGATCTCCAAGCTTTAGGAGTATAACTGCTCGAACAATCTCCCCCAGAGTCATTCTATTTTCTAGTGAGCCGTCCATGGATCAGAAAGTTAGAGCTAAACCTTTATATATTTTTCTTAATCTCTTCCTCACCATGAAAAAGAGGGAAGTTCGCCGCAGTAAAGCTATTCCTATCATTCTTACCGTTGTTGCCGGTTTCATTGTCCTGTTTATTCTCCTTCCGCTCAGCTTCAGCCTCTTCGATGGCTCGAAGTTTGGCAATGTGGCGCTCATCCCTCTGGAAGGCGTCATTACGTCCAATGGCGGGAAGATGCTGGGTGAAGTGACCGTTTCCTCTGCAGATATCATCCAATTTGTAGAGGATGCAGATGAAAATCCGCAGATTAAAGCCATCGTTCTGGAAATAAACTCGCCGGGCGGCTCTGCCGTTGCTTCCGATGAAATTGCTACGGCAGTGAAGAAAGCAGAAAAGCCCGTTATCGCCCTGATTCGCGAAGTGGGCGCTTCCGGCGGCTATTGGGTAGCATCTGCTGCAGATTATGTCGTTGCCAATAGAATGTCTATTACCGGGAGTATTGGAGTTATTTCATCCTATCTGGAGTTCAGCGGCCTGATGGAAGACTATGGCGTGGGCTATGAGCAGCTGACCGCAGGCAAGTACAAAGACATGGGCGTGCCGTACCGCAAGCTGCAGGACGAAGAGAAAAGCATTTTCCAAAGCAAGCTCAATACTATCCATCGCTTTTTCAAAGAAGAGATTGCTGAAAACAGAAAACTGAGCGACGACGCCGTCGAACAGCTCGCTACCGGAGAATTTTTTTTTTTTTTTTAAGCGCTTTCTTTTGGCTTGGTCGACGAGCTGGGCGATAAAACTGCAGTTGAAGAATATCTGAAAAACGTGCATGGGCTGGAGAGCGTGGATTATGTGGAATATCGCCGGGAAGTGGGCTTTTTTGAGCTGTTCTCTGGCGTTTTTTCCGACTTTTCATTCAGCATAGGAGAGGGCTTTGCATCCCTGCTGTTGCGTTCGCCAAAGGGCATACTGCTGACCTGAAATAAGCATCCCTCAAGCTATGTATCCTCTGACCTACGAAAAAAGAGAAGTGGCGTTTTTTGTAGCAGTGCTGCTCTTCGTGCTCGGCCTCAGCAGCATCATATTTCTTACTGGTGGCAGCATTACCGGAGCAGTCGTGGGCGCTTCTGCAACAGGCCCGGCAGCAGGACTCTCTGCGGCCGATAGTGATCGCATTGCCGAAGATGTCCTTGACGAGCGTGTTCTGGAAACTGTTGCAGACGAAGAGGAAGCGTCTGTCATCGTCGTCCTGAAAAGCAGTGCTTCTTCCGATTCGGAAGCGGTACGAGAACAGCAAGCGGCAGTGTTGGAAACCTTAAGCCCGGAAGAGAAAACGCTGTTCGGCTTTACTATTCAGGAAAAAGAGTTTACCGTCGAGCAGCAATATGCCACCCTGCCCGCCTTTGCCGGAATGGTTACGGAAGCCGGCTTGGAGGAATTGGCTAAGAATCCCGCAGTTGAGAAAGTGGTTCTGAATGAGATACAGCATATTTTTTTGGATACTTCCGTGCCGCTCATTGAAGCACCGAAAGTGTGGAATATAACGGTCAATGGCACCGCTATCACTGGTGATGGGGAAACGGTTTGTGTTATAGATACGGGTGTTGATTACACGCACCCTGCAATGGGTGGCTCTCTGGGCGTAAAAGTTCTGGGCGGCTATGATTTTGTGAATGATGATGCCGACCCGATGGACGATCACGGGCATGGGACGCATGTCGCGGGCATTGCGGCTTCCACAGATGCGACGTACAAAGGCGTCGCTCCCGAAGCAAAGATTGCTGCGGTAAAAGTCTGTAATTCTCAGGGTGCTTGTGCCGATGCGGATGTTCTGGCCGGGATGGACTGGTGTATTTACAATGCGACTCTCTACAACATTTCCGCAATCAGCATAAGCCTGGGCGGCGGGCAATATAGCTCATCCTGTGATGCAGATGATAGTTTTATCTCTTATGCTCAAGTTATCAATGCCGCAGTAGGAAAGAATATCAGTGTTGTTGCGGCCACGGGAAATAGTGGTGCAGGCGGTATAGCCGGCCCGGCCTGTGTTAAAAATGCTACGAAAGTAACAGCTTCGACAGATGGTGATACCATTGCTTCATTTGCCTCTCGCCATCAGAACTTTCCGGAGATCCTCGCTGCGCCGGGGTCGTCCATCATCTCTTTAAAAAAAGGGGGTGGGGTGACAATACCCCCCTGGTCCGGTACTTCTATGTCTACTCCTCACGTTTCCGGCGCCATTGCCTTGCTCCGGCAGTACTGGCGCCTGGCGTACGGAATAGTGCCGACACCGGAGCAACTGGCCACGAAGCTTCGCCTTACCGGCGTTCCCATTGCTGATGGCAGTACTGGCGCAACGTTCTCTCGCATTGCCATTTTGGAAGCTGTTCAGCCGTACCTTAATTTCACCGCAGAAACGCCGCAGAACGGCACAGTGCTGAATAGCACTCCTGCACCGAATAGTACTGCTGTGTCGAGTACACCTGCACTGATTATAGTCGCAGTGACTGCTGATGTTCCTTTAAGCTCTGCACTCTTAGAGTGGCAGTATCCCAATGGGACCGTGCAGAATCAGACCATGGCTGCTCTTGACGAGGAACAGAAATGGTTCTCGCTCAATCTCTCGCTGCTTGAGGAAGGGCTACATGCATATCGCGTGTATGGCAGCGATGCTGTCGGGACTACGGGAAAGACCAGCTTACGGATGCTCCAACTGGCAGGAAATAGTTCCGGGAATAGCTCGGAGAATAGCTCTTCACCGCTCCCCACGTCATTATCTCTGCAACTGACATCACCGCTCAACAATTCCCGGTTTGGCAGAGCAGTAATATCTTTCAATGCCACGGTGAATGCTTCTCAGCCCGTTTCCAGCGTAAAATTTGTGGTTACAAACGTGTCTTTGAATGAGACAATGAACATAACACTCTTTGCCTCTTCGTTCGATAATATCAGCTGGAATGCCTCTCTGGACGTGCTGCTGTTGAGCGATGGTGATCATTCGGTTATGGCGTTCGTCAACGATACAACGGGGCGAGAGAATCAGAGCACTGCCAGCAATTTTACCATTGATAGAACCAGCCCGATATTCAGTGATGTACAGGCCGATGCTACGGAGAATGCCAGCATCATCACTTTTTCTCTCGATGAAGCGGCGAATGCGAGTATCGTGTACTGGCCGGCATTGGCTGAGAGCCTTTTCGTCGGAAATGCCTCTTTTTCAACGGTGCACACTTTTTTCCTGACGGCCCTAAACTCTTCAACACTCTATTCTTACAATCTCACGGCCTGCGACGGCTTTAGCAATTGCCGGACGGCTGGTGTATATACTTTTACGACTCTAGCCCTGAACGTGAGCAACCAAACGGGGCTGCCGGGAAACGAGAGCGGACTGCCGGAGAATAATTCGTCAAATTCCTCACCAGACAACTCTTCGGGGAACAACAACTCTTCAAATGACTCGTCAAATAATTCTTCCAACAGTGATGGAAGCAGCGATGAGAACAATAGCGATGATAGCTCCGCCAATAACTCTTCTAGCTCGTCAGGAAGCTCTGGCTCTTCGGGCAGCAGTGCTGGTGGTGGCGGCAGCAGTTCTTCTGGTTCAGAAACGGAGAGTGCTTCTGAGCCCGTTCCTGAAGAAAGCTCAAATTCTTTAACGACGGCCGCAGTTGCTGACGAGAGCCCCGAGCCGTCGGTTGAAGAAGTTCCCGAGCCCGTCGAAGAGCTTCCGGAAGTGGCAACGGGATCTGCTGAACAGGTCATACAGCTGAACGTCGGCGAAATAACGGAAGTTGCTTTTACTGATGCGCTGATCCCGATTAGAAAGCTGATTGTAGAAGGGAGAACTGCGAAAGACGTGACGATTTCCGTCGAGAATCTGAATGCGCTGCCGGAAGGTGTTCTGGCTCTTGAAAATGCGTATCAATATCTGGAGATGAAAGGCTTGGCCAGCAGCGATTTTAGCGGTGCCCAGGCGCAATTTGTGGTGCAGAAATCCTGGCAGGAAGAGCAGGCTGCAGCTGGCCGCGTGGTAGTCCTCTTGGTGCATGAAGACGATGGCTGGCAGCCTTTGTCGACGAAGCGGATAGGAACGCAGGATGATGCCGTGCTGTATGAAGCTGAAGTGCCGCATTTCTCGCTCTTTGCCATTGGTGTAAAAGAAAAAGGAGGTTTCTTAGTGGGTGGAGCGATTGCGAATCTCTTTTCCGGAGCATCATCAGGCAGCGCCGTCATTGTCGGGTTTTTCCTCCTGGTACTGCTGGGCAGCGGCATTCTTTTGGTGATTCTCAGAAAGCGCTCTAAAACGGCTGAAAGCAATGAAGATGAGCGGCTGCTCCGATTTGAATAGCTGGCCTTAAAGTGTTAAGCGTTATTAAAATTTTGTTCACTCTCTTCAGAATTTGACCAGAGGCAGCGGATCAAGGATGTGCACAAGCAATGGATCACTTCTTTGCATGTAGCCGTCAATCATATCAAGATTCTGCGCATAATGCCTGATGAACATTTCATCCATGCGCTGCAGATGCAAGTGCGGAGCCCAGCCGCCATTCACCTGCGTTTCTCCCACGGTGCCCAGGATCGTTCCTGCTGCATAGGTTTCTCCGACGTTCAGAGGGATATCATGCCGCAAGTGGCCGTAAATGAAATACTGTTGTGATTCCAAAGATCGAATTAAAACCCGCCCGCCCCAGCCGCCATAATTCTCCTGGTCGAGCATGATGTGCTCTACACGAGAGCGCTCGAGCAAAGCGGTTTCCGTTGCCACGGGAACCGCGAAGTCGATGCCGAGATGAATGAACAATTGCTGCTCTTTTTGGTAGTGATTTTTCCAGAGATAGGAGCGGTCTTCGAGGAAGCCGCCGAAACTATAATCCGCTCCCCGCTGGTGATGCAGCGACTCAATCCACGCGAGCTTTGCCGCCGCATCAGTGAAATCAAGGCTGGCGCTCTTGGATTCCTCGTTAAGATTGAGGCATATCCATCTTCCGGGTAGAAGGTGAGGGAATAGGTTCATCTTTGGGACAAGAACTTCCATTTTTATCGGGGTTATAAATATTTCTTGACCAGAGGTGATCTTGGGGAATGGTAGTGGAGGTTTGCTGTCAGAAGCTGCCACTGGTTTGGGGAGCAGTAGTGCGGTTTTCAAGATATCTTCCTTTTTTTTGGGCTTTGCATTTATTACTTATTTTATATCTATTTAAGTAAGATTTATAAATAGTTTATACTTTTAGTAACAAATGATAATGTACAACCCTTCTGACCAAGAACTCAGTAACGAACGCCTGAAAGAAGCAGAAAAGCTTTTAGCCCAGATTCCCGCCAAATACTGCTTTATTAGCGGCTCTTTCCTCTACAAAGAAAAATATAAAGACATTGATCTTTTTATTATCACGAGATCAAAAAAAGAAATATCTGTCAAAAATCCCCAAGCAAAAATAACGCGTATCGACTTCAATGATTTATATTCCCTTTTTTATCATTCCATCTCTAAAAGCTGTGTTGCCAAGACTTTTCTTCCCCAGAAACCGCTCAAAGTTACTCTTGCCGACTATTGGCAGGTTATTAACGAGGCTGTTCCGATGTTGCTCAACCAAAAAAGCCGCTTTCATAAAGATGTTCGATCTCTTATTTTGTATACTGAATATTTCAAAACCGGCGAAATACTGGACACTTTTCAGTTAAGCGCAAAAATCAATTCTTTTAAAGGGTACCAAGAAGTGCTTCAGTACGTTAAACAAGAGCTACCGGCGATAGTAGCAGGAGAGGCCAAGCCATCCTATATCAAACGTTTTTTTTATACGCAGGCCGGTTCCTACAAGAAACTCCGCGACTATGCTGCACAAAACTTTTTATATGGATTAACGCATGCCGTTGCAAAAGGCATAGCGCATGGCTAAACCGAAAGAATTCAAACAGAGAATAGAAGCGCTTCTTTCCCAAGAATATGCAGTCGAATTTTTGGGAAAAAATTTTGCTCCTGTTGTCAAGCTTCTTACGGAGAATAAAGCAGAAAAGATCTATTGGTGGGTTACGGATGTTGTCGACAAAAAGATTCAACCCATTGCCATTAGCTCGAAAAAGATGTACAAACATTGGATTGTAAACGAGCTGCTGACTTTTCGCTATCCATTCAGCATCGGAAACACGGAATATCGGATTCTGTTGGTGAAAGTCAAGAATTCAATTTATATTGAATTTCATCTTGGAGATCATAAGTATTATGACAAAGTGCGCAAAGACCTTGACTTGAAGAAGAGCAACTATGATTAGGAGTGTTTACTTTTTCTCTTTCAAATATCCGACAATCCTCGTCGCCAATTCGCCCAGTTCGTCGTCGGTGACGACGCCTTCCTGAGTCATAGTTACCCCTGTAGTTCGGGTAAGGGCTAATGAAACATGGGGCACTACTGCTCCCACTCCCGATGGATCTGGGTCAGCATAGAGGTCTGCCCAGCCGATATTAGGGAACGTTGCTAATTCTCTCGCGAGCGCATCAATGCTGGGGCGTCTTGCTGTTGTACCTCGCTCTGCATTATCGCTTGCTTGATAGTCAGGGGATTCTGAAACTGCTTCATACTCCCAAGGACTCCACGACCCGTCTCTGCCCAAGCGCAGTTTTTTAACAATATAGTTTGAACGTGCCATTGCTCTTCAATTTAGGACCTTCTTTAAAAAGCTTCTTCCTTTTTTCCAGCATTCCTTTTAGGGGCACGCCCGCAGTCGAATCAGCCAAGCCTTGCTGGCTGCTCCTCACCGCTTCTCGAACCTGCACCCCCAGGAACATGAACCGTACACGTTAAGGCTGCTTCCTTCCGGATCTGACCTGATTCCCCGCACGACCATCCCCTGGGACAGATCGTCAGCAAAGACAGTAAGGACCAGCAAAACAAAACTGACCCTTCCTTGGGCTTCGGCTCTGTGTGAAGCCCGTTCACAGTAACAGCGCAGGGCTAGCGCGCCAGCCTAGCTCTCCCTAGGTTTTAACAGGTTGAAAGGGAATGCTGTTTAAAAGGTTTGCTTTTGTTTGTCTGTACTTAGCCAGTTCGAAGATAATTTTCTCTTTGTATTCCAGTTCCTGTGGGATTTTGTAAGTCATTGAATATCAAAATTTAAGCTAAAGATTTAAAAATAGAACGGTTTAAAAGATAATGGAAAAGCTGGAGGCACTTCTCATGACATCACACACAACAGACAACAACTCCCCACACGATATAAATTGGTTATATGCAGCAAAAAACTTTGTTCATTACATTACTCTAAAAAAACTTGAACAACCTAAAAGGGCAAAAGCAATAAGGGAATTATCTGAACTTCTAGAATCTACAGCAAAAGAAACTGCTTTAAGACTTTCAAGTTTAGGCGACTCTTTAGAGGATGAAGAAACTGATACTATGCCACCTGAAATAGATACTATTATTTCTGAAGCGTATGATAAAATTATGTCCGAGGCATCAAGAAAATATGATGAATATCAATCTATGAAAGCTCTTACAAAAGATGAAGAAGCTGATTTTAATGAATTCATAAGAAAATTTGTAAAAGAAGATCTTTATGCGTGGATCTATGACGTTGGGGAAGAATTGGTCGCAGAATCAAATCTTCAGTTACATGTTGCAGCGGATGAAGATAAACGAAAACATGCGGAATATTTAGCTTCTGCAGGGATAAATACTCCCGAAGGACAGGCTGCTTGGTACGTTGCACATTTTGCGGGCACATCACTCTCTAGACTTTTTCGCGGTTATACAGGTAGTGGTATAACGTTTACAAATGAAGTAAAAGCAACTAAAGATCAGTTTAATCTGTATTTACACATTGCCCTGGCGGAAGGGTTTGCATGCGCAAAGGAAACAGCTATTATTGCAGACCCAGATAATTCCAGAGAGGCTGTAAAACAATGGTTACGTTCGGAGATTGAATATAGATTATCAAAAGGACTTGAATTTAATCTACTTGAGAACGTAAGCATCAAACAAGATCAAGATGGATCTATTCACTTAAGACCAGAAAGAAGACCAGATCCATATTAGGATTCTAATTTCCGTCTCCTTCCTACATCCGTCCACTTTTATGGTCATACGAGTGGAAGTTTGCCGAAAAAAGATGGTTTTGCAAAGTTCCTTTTTGTGTTTTCTTCCAGCGCCAGTTTTTTAAATACGAGGCATTTTTCTCATTTCATGGACGTCGTTGACCTGACAAAAAAATTGATTGCCCTGCCGGCCATCTCTGGCAAGCTTCTCCATTGGAATGATAAAGAGGCTTTACATGCCCTTTTTGAACAGGGCGGTTACGATGTGCAGCCTCTGGAAATAGCCGGCGATGCAGCCCATCATGATTCCTATCATTTTCTCGCCACGAAAGGCGATGCGCCAATACATCTTGCCTTCCTGAGCCATTATGACGTTCTTCCTGCCGGCGAAGGCTGGGTTTCCGATCCATATCTCCCACGGGAAGAAAACGGCAATCTCTTTGGCCGTGGTGTTGGCGTGAAAGCCGGATTGGCTGCCCAACTCTTGGCAGCAGATGAGCTGGCAGAAAAAGGCCTGCGCGTTTCTTTGTTTATTTCCGGAGATGCGCTCACCACCTCTTTAGGCATGGCCGAACTGCTGCAAAAGAATGCTGTCTCCATTGACTATGCACTGGGTGGAGAACCGACCAGCCGGGAGAAAAGCGGCGATACCATTATCGTCGGCAGGCGGGGCGTCATTCAGGGTGATATTACTCTCCTCGGCAAAGAGGGCCATGTCGCCTCTGCTCCAGGTGAAGACAATGTGAACCATCAGCTTTGGAAAGTCTTGCGCATATTAAGCCCGACGTTTTACGGTGAAACGGAAGACTTTGCGGCTTCTGAATTTCACTTGACGGGCATCGCTTCTGGAGGAAAAGCCTATGATCGGGTTCCGGCATCTGCTACGGCTCGTTTTGATGTCCGCCTTTCTCCCTGCATGGCAAATACAGAATTTATCTCCTTACTGGAGAAAAAAGTACAGCATGCTACGAAGAACGGATTCCCCGCGCAGGTAACCTTCAAAAAAAATATTCCGTATTATCATACCACTGATCAGCCATACTGCACTCTTGTTGCTGAAGCGGTTACCGAAATCCTTGGCGAAGCGCCTGCGTTCAGTACTGCAGGCGATATGTCTGAAGCCCGTCATTTTGCAGCCCAGCATATTCCCGTAGTAGAGCTAGGGGTTCCCGCAAGAAATCTTTATGGTGCAGATGAGCATGTAGCCCTTGCTGAGATACGGCGGTTACAAGAATGCTATGTCCATATTGGCGAAAAATTGCTCGAAGGAAAACAGAAATAAATTCTTCAGCTTAGAGCCTATCTCACTAGGTAAAGCGGGAGGGCGTTTAGCAGCTTCGAACACATAGCTGCCGACATCGAGAGGGCTGCGTTCCCGTAGGGAGCAACCCCTCGCAACGCCCTCACTGTCAAAGTCGAAGGTGTTCGACCTTAGGCTGCTAAACGCCTACTGAGATAGGCTCTTACTCTTTAAGAAACATTTTAGCCTTTTCCAATAGCGGCCAGACGGCATTAACTTCTTCTTTAGAAAGCCTTCCTAAGCGGGTAAAAGTAAACTCCCCGTCAGCGGTTTTATTCTGCCGGGTAATCTGGATTTTCGGCTGGCCTTTATTATAGGCATACACTGCAACGGACAGCTTGGATCTTTCCAACAGCACTTCCTGAGAAAATAATTCTTCATCAAGGCTTTTGTCAAATCGCGGCATATTCTCTTAATAATAACGTTAAATTATATAAATGTTATGAAGAATGAGGCTTCTAAGGCTATTTACACATCCAAATTGACAACTTCTTTGGCATGCATCTCAATGAATTCCCGGCGAGGCTCCACTTCATCACCCATCAAAATAGTAAATATGCGGTCGGCGGCAAGGGCATCTTCAATAGTGATGAGCTTCACTTTTCGCACCGCAGGATCCATGGTGGTTTCCCAGAGCTGCTCGGGGTTCATCTCTCCCAGGCCTTTGTAGCGCTGGATGCCGACGCCCTGCGAGCCGCCCCATCCCTGCACCAGCTTTTCTTTGGCCGCATCATTATAGGCATACTGTATCTCTTTGCCGCGCTGTACCCGGTAGAGGGGCGGCAAGGCCAAGAAAACATGGCCTTTTTCAATAAGAGGCAGCATGTACCGGTAGAAAAAAGTGAGCAGCAAAGTCGTGATATGCGAGCCATCCACATCGCTATCGGTCATGATGATGATTCTTTCGTAGCGGAGCTTCTCCATCTTGAATTCTTCTCCTGCGCCACAGCCGATAGCGGAGATCATGGCGATAATCTCGCGGTTCTCCATGATTTTGTGCAGCCGGGCTTTCTCGACATTGAGGATTTTTCCCCGCAGCGGGAGAATCGCTTGGAATTCCCGATTGCGCCCCATCTTCCCGCTCCCTCCTGCCGAATCGCCCTCCACCAGGAACAGCTCACACTGCTTGGGATCTTTGTTGCTGCAATCCGCTAATTTTCCCGGCAAGCCTGCGCCTTCCAAAGCGCTTTTTCGTCGGGTCAATTCTTTTGCTTTCCGGGCTGCTTCCCGGGCCGCGGCTGTTTCTATGCATTTGCCGACGATAATTTTCATGCTTTGCGGATGCTTTTCCAGATGGGTACGCAGATCTTCGAAAACGAGGGAAGAGACGATGCCGAAGACTTCGCTGTTTCCCAGCTTGGTCTTGGTCTGCCCTTCAAAGAGCGGTTCGGGAACCTTGACGGAAATGACGGCGGTTAGTCCTTCTTTGACATCATCTCCGGATAATTTCAGGCCTTTGCCATTGCTCTGCTCCTGGGCAAACTGGTTCAGCACTCTCGTTACTGCCGTCTTAAAGCCGGAAAGGTGCGTGCCGCCCTCTATGGTGTTGATATTGTTCACAAATGAAAACACCATCTCCTGATAGCCGGCATTGTACCGAAGCGCTACGTCCACCGTTACATCGTCTTTTTCTCTGCTGAATGAGATGACCTCATGCAGCGGGCGCTTGTTCTGGTCGACGTACTCCACGAACTCTTTGATGCCGCCTTCATACTTGAACACTTCTCCTTTTGCTTCTCCCCGCTCGTCGGCCAATTCAATCTCCAGGCCTTTGTTGAGGAAAGCCAATTCCCGCAGGCGCTTGGCCAGAATGTCATAATGGAACTCGATGACTTGGAATATCAGGGTATCCGGCTTGAAATGGACAATAGTGCCCGTTTCTGGAGACGTTCCCGTTACTTGCAGCTCGCTGACGGGATTGCCGCGCTCGTATTTCTGGTAGTAGGTATGGCCGTCGCGCTTTACCTGAACCTGTAGTTCGATAGAGAGAGCATTGACGACGCTCAAGCCGACGCCATGCAGGCCGCCGGATACTTTATACGCGCCTTTTTCGAACTTTCCTCCGGCATGGAGTTTTGTTAAAGCGACTTGGACTGCAGGAATGCCCAGCTGCGGATGCATATCAACCGGAATGCCCCGGCCATTGTCAAAGACCGTTACAGAGTTATCCGGATGGACGATGACTTTTATTTTGGTGCAATAGCCGCCTAAGGCTTCATCGATAGAATTATCGACCAATTCCCAGACGAGATGATGCAATCCCCGCACGCTGGTATCGCCGATATACATGCCCGGGCGCTTTCTGACGGCTTCTAATCCTTCTAAAACCGTAATCTGGGCGGCGCCATACTGGGGCCTTTCGGCGGGCTTTTGGACGAGGGGAGTGCTGTCTTTTGGTGCAGGAAGGCCGCCTTTCTGAGCTTCTTTTTGAGCCAGAGAGTGCTGTTCTTCTGGTACGAGAGCAGGGGCTGTTTCTGGGGCCATTTTATTGTGGGAATAACAAAGGATTTTTCTCTTTTATCGTCGAGAAAAGATATTTTTCTTGAGAATTTTTGGGATTATAAAGGTTTCGGTGAAGTTCTAGGATTACTAATATAAAGTAGCAAAAATAGTGGAAACGTTTATAAATAGCTCTTCTTTTGAAGGGGTATCACTTTTAACGCTGATATCTGGAGGTTCAAAAATGAAACAAAACAATAATAATTATCCGGCTCCGAGTGAGAATTATCTCCTTTTGCGAGAGCTATATATCAATTTAGGTTCCCAGTATGTGAGAAACAGAGTTGACTTTCCCGACTCTTTCTTAGATGTGGGGGGCAAATTGCTGTCTCCTCCCCTTACCGTAGAAACTCTTGATACTTTGCTCAGCTTGCTTGCTCAGGCAGAGAAAGAATTGGAAACGAAGATTGAGGATCGAAACGCCAAACAACGGGATGATGCTGATTTCGGTGATACTTCTGTTGTTGGGAGTGGTGATCCTATGGGGGACTATATGCAGAGTTTAGGTTCGGACGTAGCTGTGGCATAGGGAGTTTTAGGAAAATGACACTAACAAAGATAGTTCATCTAGACACTCTTAATCAGGAGAAGTTTAAACCGTTTGAATTTCTTTATCCCCCTGAAAATCTGTATATTTTTAACCCCCTGTTACCATTGCCTCAAAAATCATTTTGGCCATCCGGTTACTTCGCAGAATCAACTTACAAATTCAAAACTTTCATTCAAGAATTCGGAGAAATACCAGTTGATGGACTCTCGAAATTCACTACCCCCCGAAAACATGCTCCTGAATACTTTGCAGAACAAGCCATGCGAATGACCAGAAAGCCAAATCCCGAATTAGCCGATGCTTTAGCTGAATTTCAAGATGGAAAGATTGATGGGCAATTTGGAATAGATCACTTAAGAAATTTCGTGAAGCAAGATGCTGCTCTCTCTGATGCAGAACTCCGCAGATATGCTTTGCAGTGTGACATGCCATTAGAGGGCGGCCATTATGGACTTCACTTTATAAACAGATATTTTGATGCCCCGTTTAACTTCTGCCTAACGTATGATTGCCACATCATTGCTTGCGTTGGCTTTGAGGCCGTTGAAAAGCGGATGTTCATTCGGCAAATTCAGGGCGAATTTGGGAAAAAGAACCAGTTAAAAACCCTAAAGTGGGAACGAGCTCTCGTTCAGTATGCAGTAAAATGGGCTGAAAGACATTGGGTTCCTGAAGTGGCAATTCTTTCCGTCGATAATAACAAATGGGCAGCTACATATAGCCTTAATCCAACACAAGGAAAAATGCTCTATGATGTCACAGCCCGAAGATGTGGGTTTAGCGAAAGAGATCCTGACGGAAATTATGTGAGACGATTAAGAGTTCAAGAACCTACTGATGGAGGAGAAAGGGATTCAGCTAGCTCCATTGCGGCGTAGGATTTTTTGTTATCTCACCAGAATCTCTTTTGTCTGATCGAGAATCCTTTTTGCCAACTGCAATAATTCTTGATATTCTTTGTTTTCTAGCGATACTTTGGTACTGTATTGATACTCTTCTCTCAAGCTTATGGCAGTGTCTGGCGCTTCTCGTGCCTCCTTGAGATCCAATGTGCTTACTTTCTCAAGAGCATTCCGTTCTAGAGTAATTCTCTGGTCATCTATTAAACTGGCAATAACGGCAAAAGTGCATTCCTGATTCCTGCTTTCGTACCCAAACATAGCCAAAATGGCCAGAAAGCAGTGGTATATCGTATAAAAGAGACTACTGGAGCACCAGTCGGTAAATCCTCCTTTTTGCAGATAGAGTGTTACTTTGAGATTATGTTCCGCTTTGGCTATATGTTCTTGGGCTCTCTCCGAATCTGGCCTTACTTCAATAAGCCCACGGTGCTTTCTTCCCTCTTGCAATTCTTTCTTGGCTTTCTGCAAACACCAGCTGAGCTTATTCTTTGCGTGACTCATTATAACTATCCAGGAACTTTTCTTCTCCTTTAACAATGATGCCTTTTATGGCGTTTAGGAGCGGTTTGTCTCTCTTTTTAATGTTTTTGATCATGTCTTCCTCTGTTTGATAGAGGGGATGGATTTTTTTAATATTGAGTTCGTTAAGTGCCTCTATCTCTTTTTGCAGTTGAGAAAATCTCTGTTTATCCGTTATCAGAAGAAGGTCAATATCGTTAGGATTTTGCTTCTTTAAAATTGAACCGAAAAGGACAATAATTTCTGCATTCTTAATTTTCTTCACTTCGGTAATCCACCTTTTAATCGGGGGGCTTGCAGAGTTTGCTTCCCGCGCTAAGATGAAAGAGATGTATTTACGGGCGTACAGTTCTTCACTAGCAATACGATAAGTAATGGCATTGCCGATTCTTTTCGATTTGACAATCGCGTCTTGTTCGAGCTTTTTGAGTATTTTCAGGGTTCCCATCGGTGTAAGCCCTACAACTTTGGAAAGATTGTTTGCATTGTAGATTACTTCTGGGCTTTTAACTAAGAGAATTACAATGTACATTTCGGCTTTGGTGATCCCTTCCATATAAACTCCCAGTTTAACTATATAAACCTGTAGTATATAAACTTTCCGCCCCTAATCCCCGGAATACTCCTCATTGCTTGGTGAGATATTTACACCATCGAGGCTTTCGTGTTCCCCCCATAAAACGCCATCTCTTCCGTCTTCTCGTCGACAAAGATGTGCGTTCGTTTCCGGAAGCGCTCTTTCACCTCTTGTTGATGTTCGGCCGTCTTCTTGCCGCTCAACCCCACCTGCGGCGTTTTCGTGCAGTAGTCCAGAGCCGTGAAATCCTTGCCGCCGAGCGCCAGTTCCTGAAATCGCGGAAAGTCGATCCAGGTCTTCCATATGCCGTCGATCTTGAACCTCCTCTTGGCAAACATGACGACGCGCGAGGGCACATGGTCAGAGACGATCTCATATTCCGGCAGGTGCTTCGCCAGTTCCTGGGAAAATGCTACCACTTCCTCATGCAGGGGCATGTTCTCCATGCTGAGCCGCTGCTGCGACGGCCCGACGAACATATAGGCCTTGGCTTCGATGAAATCCGGGCTGCCCCGCCGGATAAGCTCCGCATATTTCTCCAGCAGCAGGTCGTTGATCCCTTTGATGATCGTCAAGCGCACACAGGTCCGCTGCTTTTTCTGTGCCAAGTAATCAAGAGATTGATTCAGCCGTTCCCAGTAATCCTTGAACAGCGGCAGATCGACATCTTTCAGCAGCTCTTTTGTCGGCGCATCCATGCTCACGTACAGCTGGGTTATCGGATGTAAATCGCGGATCTGTTCCGGATATTGGGCATTCGTGACGAGAAAAGTGGAAATACCCTGCATATGAAATTGGTCAATAAGCTCGTTTATGCGTGGATAGAAAATAGGCTCTCCGGTGAGCGAAAGCGCTACATGTTTCACCGTTCGCGAAAGCGCATACGCCCGCTTGCTGGCTTTTTCATTGCCTTTGAAGCCGATCAAGAGCTTATGATGAGCTTCCAGGCTTCCGGTGAGGATAGCGTCCGGCTCATCCACGCCCCATTTCCAGTCAGTGCTTACGGGCGCTTTATACCCCCGCCAGCAGAAGGTGCAGCGATTTGCACAGCTGATTGACGTGGTCATCTGCATGCACTGGTTGCTCATGATGCCATAGAACTTCAGCTTATAGCAACCGCCTTCACCCTTGATCATGTTCTTGGTCCAGCCGCAGGTCTTGACGGCGGAATGGCTGCCGATGATGCGGTATTGCTGCTTTTCTAGTTCGGCACGGGCTTCAGGGGTTAACATCCGAAAAGCTGAAAGAGCTTGGTTTAAAAAGGTTCTGACGTGAACATTTAAAAACCTCTCTCTGTTCCCTATTTCTATGTTAACGCCAAAACAAGTCGCCCTGCTCCAGAAAGAGCTGGAAACCGCCCAGCGCCCTTTGTTTTTTTACGATGATGATCCGGACGGCCTGACGTCTTTCCTGCTGCTTTACAAAGTATATCGCGAAGGCCGGGGAGTGATTGTGAAGTCCTCTTCCAAGCTGGAAAAGCCCATGCTGGGAAAAGTCGAAGAGCAGAAGCCGGATAAGATTTTTGTGCTCGATGTGCCGGTCATTGAACAGGAATTTGCTGACGGTGCGCACGTGCCTATTTTTTGGATTGACCATCATCAGCC
The DNA here is from genome assembly GCA_964582035.1 of uncultured Methanosarcinales archaeon. GTDB lineage: Archaea > Nanobdellota > Nanobdellia > Woesearchaeales > GW2011-AR9 > JAUYQE01. The sequence goes on from CAZOPZ010000004.1 coordinate 26,102, forward strand.
TTTACAGGTGAAGAACGTCCAGTACTTCAATCCCCGCTTGAAAGACCCGGGCATCTATATCCCCACTTCCCGCATGGCTTACCAGATCAGCAATCGTCCTGAAGACCTGTGGATCGCCGCCGTGGGCTGTTTCGGGGATTACCACCTGCCGGACTTCCTTCCGGAATTCTTGCAGCGGTATCCGCAGCTGCTGCCGAAAGAGATGCCTTTGCCAGAAATTTTATACCAGACGCCGGTCGGCAAGCTGGTGCGCATTTTCTCTTTCCTGCTCAAAGGGAAAACCACGGAGGTGCATAAGTGTATCAAGATCCTGACGCGGATCGCTTCTCCTGATGAGATCCTGCAGCAGAGCACTCCTGCGGGCAAATACCTCTTCCAGCGTTTTGAGCAGATCAACCAGCGCTACGAGCCCTTGATTGAAAGAGCCCGGCAGCAGGCCGCAAAAAGCAAAGTGCTGCTCTTCCACTATCAGGAGGACGAATGGTCTTTTACGGCAGATTTGGCGAACGAATTGGCTTCTGCCTATCCCAAGAAAGTTATTATTATCGCCCGTGAGAAAGGCGGCGAGATGAAATGCAGCTTGCGGGCCCAGTTCCCCATCCTGCCTGCTTTGGAGAAAGCCTTAGTCGGCATCGACGGCTTTGGCGGCGGGCATCCCAATGCCTGCGGGGCGGTCATCAAAAAGCCGGACTGGGAACGGTTCCTGCAGATTTTCAAAGACGAGGTGGCATGAAGGAGGATGAGCTTCTTTACTTCGGTTATTCTGGCTTTGCTGGCGAGTTCTGGCCTGCTCTGGGGCGTTCTGCTCTCGTTCCTGGCTCCGGATGAGCGGCTGAAAGGAGGGAAGTACTTTTCTTTGCTTACCGGAGCTCTCCTCATTGCCACCCTTGTTTTGTGTGGCATAGCTTCGTTTCAGCAGCAAGGAGCTGTCTTCATTTCTTTTGCTCTGGTTCCTCTTGCTTTTTTCTTGCTGGGGCAGGTAAAAAAAGAAACACTTTGGAAAGTCATGTTTACGAGTGCCACCGTGCTTTCGATAGGAGCAGTTCTTTTTTTTCTTGATGGCCAGTTGCAGCTTTTTGTTGCCAGCATGCTCTTCCTGTACGGCCTGCCTGCGGGAACGCTGTTGCGCCACATCCCGCAGCCCTAGAAACTATAAAAAAGAACACCATGAGCGCAGAGAAAGGATCCGACGAAAAAAAGAATTTAGAAGCGACATTGAAAGAGAAAGTGCTCCCCCTTGTTGAGGAGCAGCTGGAAAAGCACTGGGGTGTCACTATTCCGAAACTGGAAGCGGATATCACCGACCAGCTGAAGCAAGGGGATACCCTTTTTTACATCTCTCCGCATACGACCTTTCGGGAAGCCCGCAAGCAGTTCAAAGCGGCTTTTCTGCGCCGCGAGCTGCGTTCGCATCAGGGCAACATTTCGCAGCTGGCCCGCGCCTTAGAGATTGATCGGAGAAGCCTGCACCGGGTCATAAAAGAGTTGGAGCTGGATATCGATGAGCTTCGGCAGAATGACGCAGGCGAAGATGAGCAGCAGGTACGCATCGACCAGCGCTTGCGCACGGCTTTTGACCAATACAAAGAGCTCATCCAGCCACAGAAGCTGGAAAAGATGTATGAAGAGATTCCAGCTCTTTCCCGGAACATCGCCAAAATGCTGCCTCCGTCGCATCTGACCTGGGACGAGGCGGAGCAGGAATTTGAACGGCAATTTTTCACGCAAGCTTTGAAAGAGCATCGGGGAAGCATTGCGCAGGCAGCCCGCTGCACCAAGCTACGCGCTGAGACGGTGCATCGGAAAGTAAGAAGATTGCAGATTGCAAGAACTTAAAAAAAGATACTTTTCAGCAACAGCTTTTTCTTTGCTTTTTTTCTCCTTGGTACTTCATCTTTTCGGAATACTCCTCTTCATGCCCGCAGTCTAAGCAAGAGATGTATTTCTTCTTTTCATACTTATAAACATCCATGTGGCAGCTCCGGCACTTCGTGCAGCAGAATTTGTCTTCCGGGCCGGCGAGATGGACCATAGCCGGAAAAGAGGAAGAAGAAGTATATAAAAATGGCGGCACCGTGACTTTCACACAGCAAGCTACGCTGTTCTGCTCGTGGTGGGCTAAGCGAACGAAGTGAGCTTATGCCCGCCTAACTTGCATAGATTGCTTGCTTTGAACACGGGATCTCCACGTCACCCAGTCACAGAGTTTTTCATCGGCCGAAGCCTCATTGCTCAACTCCTATGAGCGTGGCGCTATGAGCCAGGCTGAGCTATGCCGCCAATATGGCGAAAAGAAGGCGGCGGTTATAAAAATCTTTTGTGAGAAAAGGCTGTCCTGCTTGCTCAACTGCAGCTCTAAGAAGGAGAGGTTGTCGAGCTGGCAAAGCCACTCACTTGTCTTTCTTGGACCAGCTCTTCCAGTCGGGGAGAAAACCGGGGCTTCCAGGACTCGCATGGTGTTGCATAATGTCTTCTTACTTTTGGAGAAAATCCACTATAACGAACTCCACTCCCCTTATCATAATCCGGATCAGCTACCCGACAATACCAACCCGATGTCGCATCTTGAGCATCAATTGTTTCTCTTCCAAGATTCACGCAAGATTGGCAGCCACCTTCAGAATACTCCCTATATGCTTCAATGGCGCTTTTCGCGGATGATAAGTCAATGCGGATTCCGATGCTTCCCTCCACTCGGTATTCACCAGCTTCACCTGCTTCCAGAACTCTGGTTAAACTTGCATTTCCAAAAGAAGGCTCTACTTTTCCTATGCTACTTCTGACATCCTGCAATAAAGAGAGAACCTCTCCCGGAACTGATTCCGAAGGGATATTTCCCAAAGGTTTCATTGTTCGTTCATAGACAATTGTTTGGGATAATGGCATGGGTGTTGATAATTCAGAATAGGTAATCAGACTATAAATATTATTATACGCCGTTCTCTATATTAAACTGGAGAGATGAAACGGTTATTTGAATGCGATAATCTGGAAGCCGTATTTTTCAACGTCCTCTTGTGGCCAGAACATTTGCCCTTTCGTTTTGACGACGGACGTTACCTTTTTTTCAAGGGATCTCCTGGTGTACTCTTTTGTTTTTGGATCCCACTCTTTCAGCAGCAAAATGTCACCAGGCTTGCAGGCAAAGTCCGCCAGGCGTAATTCATACGTCTTAACGCCATTCACTATCTTCTGGAAGTATTCCGGCCAGACTTTCTTTTCGATTCTCATCTTCGTAACCCTCAATTTTTGTCTCTGTACCTCTTATCTGAACAAGGCAGCCACTTCTTCCACTCCCATCGTTCCTGGATTAGAAATAATGCTGTGCATGCTGCCACCTCCATCTCCGCGATATCGGGGAAAAATATGCACGTGCAAGTGGGGCACGACTTGCCCGGCTGCCGCATTCTGGTTCCAGCCGACATTAAAGCCGTCCGGCTGCAACACGTTTTGGATGCGTTCCATTGTCCTCTTCACGCCCAGAAAGAAAGCGTTTATCTTTCCATCCGGCAGGTCAAAGAGCGTTTCTGCATGGACTTTGGGGATAACAACCGTATGCCCTTTGGCATGAGGCTTGATGTCCAGAAAAGCCAGCGTCTCTTTATCTTCCAATACTTTCTCGCAGGGGATTTCGCCTCTGCTGATCTTGCAGAAGATGCAGGTGGTACTCATGGTCCAAGGGAAGTATGCTCCATTTATGTAGTTTATTCTTCTCTACCAGCAGAAAGCTTAAATATCATAAATATGATATTAAAAGTATGGTCACCGTCAGAACGCAGGTCAAAGAGCTTTTGACGCAGAGCGGCTTGGGTGTCGATAATGTTGCCGGGGACTTCATGGACAAGCTCGATGAAAAAGTGCGGCAACTCGTTCTTGATGCTGCCAAGCGGGCGAAAGAGAATAGCCGCAGGACGGTCATGGGAAGGGATTTGTGAGCTCTTATTTCAGGGCTTTCCAAAATAGCAGTTGTTCTCGAAACAGAAAAGTCAACATTATAAACAGCCCCAACAGAAGCAATGATGCTTTCGAGTAATTTTCTTCATGAGTTTTTCCACCAATTATCAGATATCCGAGTTCATCGATAAAGAGCCCGACGCCCATAGCATACAGAGCGATGCTCCCCGCCAAGGCGCCAATCGGTGCTAAGACTAACCCAAACATATAATGATGGATTCTAAACCCGTTAATGGTTGGTCCAGGCGTTGGATGAACGTAGAGAAAAGTCCTGATTATCAAAATGGTAATAAAGAAAATAGCAAAAAAATACAATTTGCGTTCCATTCTTTAGCCCTATTCTTCTTCAGAATCTGTTTCCTTCGGTGCAGGCGGCAACGGAAAATCTATTTCAGAATTGTCTGTGTGGCTTTCACTACCCTCTCGCTCTCCTTTCTCCACATGAGGGCTAAAAAGCAGCGTATGCTTCGCTTTTTTTACCGGCGTTTCCGGCAAGCCGTACTGTCTTCGAAGAGCTTGCACTTTCCTTTCGATAACCGCAAAGAGCTTTCTTACTGCTGCAGCCTGTTCGCCGTCTGCTCCTGAGAATTGTAGTTTTTTCTGAAAGCTTTGCAGGCGCCCTTCAAGCTGCTGCAGCTGTTTTCGGCGCTGCTCATCTTTTTGTTCTTCGGGCTTTTCCTCTGCGGCTCGGGAAACTTCAGCTGCTACTTCTTCTGCAACATCCTGCCGCAGTAAAGACTCGCCGAGCAGATGCGTCATTTTGTCGATTTTCTTGTGCACGTCTTTATCTTCGCTGGCAGCTAGCCGTCTCCGAAGGATGGACATCTGCTCTTTCACGGCTTCTACCCGGATACTCTCTTGCTGTTTTTCCCGGCGAACCCGCTGTTCGACCGAGAGCAGCAGATGCAATTTCTTTTCCAGCTCCAGGATCTCCCGGCGGAGCGTCAGCTTCGGCACGTGTTTCTGCGCCGATAAATCTTTGAGCTCCTGCACCTGTTGCATAATTTCCGGAGGAGAAATAGTCAGTTCTAGCTCTTCTGCATGATGAGAGGCGCTGAGCAGCAGTTGATAGGCAGTAAGGGAAGCCATCGCGATAATTGATTATAGGAGTTTCCGTTCTTTGCGGGCAGAAAGGGGAGGGGGGGGAGGTGGCAGGGGAGCCGACCCTCTTGCCATACTGGGTGCACCCATTTCCTGCTGCAAAAGTGGCGGTGCCATGCGCAGACCGGGCAACGGAGGAATGCCCATGCGGTGCTGGAGCATGCTGGTGGGAGTGGGCGGAGCACCGACAGACGGCGTAGAACGCGGCCGGGAAGGCAGCGCTGCCCGCTGTTCAGAGAGCGCCAGAAGCCCTTGTGCTAACGTTTCCGTGCGCCGAAGCACCGTTTTCATATCTTCTTTCAACGACAGCAAACTGCCGCCGACCTCTTCTTCTTTGGCTTCTTTCAACGCTCGCTTAAAAATGGCATTCAGCTCATGGATGGAATCTTTCAGCGTTTCCATCTCCAGAAAGAGCTCTTTCGTCTGGGCAACGGGATGCTCTAGGCGCTTCTTCAGGTCTTCCACTTCCTGCCGCAGATGCAGTAAAAGGTCTTTTTCAGATACCATGGATCACCGCTTTTTACCAAAATTTTACTTAAAGATGAACGCCCTAAACTTTATAAATGTTTTCCCGAGCCTTCCGTACATTTTCATCACTCTCCCACGAACACAATCATTTATATATCTCTCTTTCCATTCTGAAACCGATCATGGAAATCGGCCCCATTATCCAAAAGCAGTTCCTGCGTATCGATGCGGAAGCGCCCGTATCCCAGCATCGGCAAGCTGAAGCAAAACCACGAGCAGGCAGTTTTAGTCTTCAAGAAAGACAAGTATATCGGTGTTTTAGAAAAAAGAGGGCTGCTCCGCTCGAAGATGAACCTGCAGGAAGCCAAAGTGCGGAATTACCTGAAGAAAGTGCCGCTGCTGGGAGAGTATGAAGACCTTATTTCTACGGCTTATCTGTTGTATGAAAGCAATGCTGATTTCCTTCCTGTCCAGCGGCGCGGGGAAATTATTGGCGTTGTTCACGCTTTGGACATCGTCGCTTTTGCGACGGTGCTGCCAGAAGCCAAGTCTTTCCGGGTGCAAGATGTTCGTCTGGTGCGCTCGGCAAAAGTAACGGATAGTGATCCTATTGCCACGGCTATCGAGTACATGCAGAATGAGCGCATTGATCGCGTTCCCGTATTCAAAGCCGGAAGCCTCTATGGCATCATCAGCTATCAAGACCTGCTGCAGAAATACCTGCAATGGGTCCCCACCAAAACGTCTTCCGCCCGCCTGCAGAAAGAGGCCGGCAGGAGCAGGGGCGCGCAGGACGATCGCTTACGCTGGGCCGGGCTGCCGGT
>CAZOPZ010000004.1:32531-39298 GCA_964582035.1 uncultured Methanosarcinales archaeon
AGACATCCATAGCCTTATCGTTGCCGAAAGCAGTGAGTTCGTCGGCGTGTTGACGGTCAAGAACATGCTGCGGGCCATCGGCAGCCTGAACATCCCTCCTCTTTACAATATCAAGTTCATCGGCCTGAAATCGCCGGGTCTTGATGCTTATGCGCAATATGCGCTCAAGAAAGTTTCTGCCTTTGAAGCCTATAAATTGCAGCGGATGATCAACAATGAGTTTAACATCGTCCTGCACATCAAAGCATATGGGAAAGAAGGCGGGCGCAAGAAATATTCGATACATTTGCGCGTCGAATATCCCGGGCAGCAGCTTACTGTCAGCGAAGACGACTGGGATGCCGTGGCAGCTTTGCACCGAGTCTGGGACAACGTGAAAAACCATGTCAAGAAGAAATTCCGGGGCGATAGCAGCTGGAAGAAGAGTTATGAGTGAGATGTTAGAGAAGCTTCTGTCTCTTCAATGAATGCAGGCGGTCACGGAGGGCAATCGAGTGCTCGAGGTGGGGAATATGGCTGAGTCTCTCCTCGGGGGATGTATACGTTATTCGGATCAAGCATCCTTTGTAAATCACTCAAGTCTCTTCCCATTCCTAAGCGTTGGGCAGCCCCTTCGGCTACTTCTCGAATATTCTCATTATCCTCCGTCAGGGCAATTTCTTGGAAATAGCTTACATATTCTTGTCGAGTTTCTTCGTCAAAACTCTGGGGAAAAGAGCGAACACGATTTACGAGCTGGAAATAGCGGCCATGCCAAATATCTTCCCTAGAATCTTCTAGCGGTGTGTACAGCACGATTTCTTGGGTTGTGGGAGAAGGGTCAGAGTCATAAAAATTGCCAAACGCTGCATAGCCGCGGAGCATGGAATTTGCAAGATCGACAAGATGAGGAACAAATTCTTTTTCAGCAATTTCTTCGAGGTCCTCAATCATTTCTGGCGTTATTTCGTCAGGAGGAGTGAGACTGAGAGCTTCAAGGGCACCCTGCCGATTGGCCCAAACGGCACCCAAGTTCCAATCCATACCGGAGTGTATTTCAATTGAAAGAGCCTGCGCCCATTCATAATCTCTTGTAGCAGAGAAATCACCAAAATGCTCCCAACTTCCAATCAATTCCGAGGCGGTATACCGAATCCAGCCGGGATGCCTTTCCTCTCGGACTATGTGCTGCAGTTCAGAGATAATCTCTGGCGTTATCCTTCCATGTTCGTATAGTGATAAACAGGCAAAAGCCATGAGTTGAGAATTACGGTCTCCAGCAGGGTCATATCCAAAAGAATATACATCCTCCCCATTGTTTTCAACGGCATTCATCGAATTTCTTTCTTCCGCACTTCTCGTCGGGGATGGGGCGGTCTCCAGCTCTGATTCTCTAACGGGAGCAGGAATAGTTTCGAGCTCTTCTCGTTCAGGGGGAGTCTCTGTTGTGGCAAGAATTTCGGGAGTTATTTCTTGTTCACTTTCCGACCCCCTACTTTCATTCCTTGAGAGATTGGTCGTCGTCAAATGCGTTGGAGAAATAGGGGGCGAAGATACCGGTTCATCATGTAGTGATGCATCCCCTAAAAGATATGCTAGCCCTCCAGCCAAGAGCGCTGCGGGTAAAAAATATCGTCTTTTTCGATGCATACTGTCGTGATAGAAGCTTTCTTTTTAAAATTTCATAAAAAAATTACAAAAAAGTAAAATCATCCGGAAGATGCGAAAAGTACCTACTCCTCCCACTCCTCTTCTTTTTCTTTCTCTTTCTTCTTCCGGAACTCTTCAGCGTTTTCCTGGTTCACGAAGCGGTACGTCTTGCCATCTATCTCAGCTTCGACGACATCATCAATGTCCAGCAGCGGCTCGCCCGTTAAGGCATCTTTGCCCAGCTGGCCGGCTGCGGTAGCGCCTTCCGTGAATCCTTCTTCCCAGGAGTCTATTTCATCATCTTCTTCTAGATTTTTGCGGCCTTCATCGGTGTATATATCTTCGTCTTCTTCGCCATGTTTCATTTTGAGCTCTTTTTCTTCAGGAGTCTCTTCGGGAAGAATGCCCTGCTCTTCGGCAGGATAGGCTTCTGGCTCTTCCTCCTCTGCTTCGGCTTTCTTTTTAGAGGAAGCTGCTTTTTTCTTCGCCACGCTTTTCTTGGCTTGGGCCATACGAAGCAGGAGAAAGGCGTGATTTAAAAGGATTACGGTGGTGAACGAGAGAACTGGGTGGTACTGCTCAGAAATAAGCCGTAATTGTTTAGCTTTCTGAAGCGTGGTGAGCATCATAAAGTCGAAATTCTCTTGATAACTCCATCGAGAGCGTCGCGGGGGGTTGTCCCTCACGGGGACGCAGCTCCTTCGATGACATTATCCGGAATTTCGAAGATGCTCACCACGCACGGAAGTGCCCCCATCTTCTCGCCTTTGATTCTTTTAGTTGAAGACCGACATTCCCCGTAGGGGGCAAGTCCCCCTTGTCGGTTCGATGTTGACATCGAAAAGGCTCGACCTAAGGATGGGGGCACTTCAAGAAGCTAAACAATTACAATAATCCGAACACTTTTAAAACCCAGCATCTTTCTTGGTGCTGATGGGCGTCCGGCAACTCTTTCGCGTTCTTCAGTCTGAAGCCAAAGCCATTCTTGCTATTACCCGCCATCATCAGGAAGCGCTGCTGGACAGAAAAGGCTACGTTCCCGTTACCGAGAGCGCTTCTCCCGTCCTGCTCCTGCACGGCTATCTGGTGGGCGCACCCTCATTATTGGGCCAGGAACGCTATCTCCGGAAGAAAGGCTTTGCTGCATCCTCTCTTTCCTATCCGTTCTGGCAGGATTTGCAGAAAGTCAGCGCTTCTCTGGAATGGGAACTTGAAGAGCTCTGCTGGAATTCTGGCCAGAAAGTTTCCCTCGTCGGCCATAGCGAAGGAGGTTTAGTCAGTTATTCCCTGGCACAGCACCAGCCGGAATGCATCGACCGGGTTATCGCCTTGGGCACGCCATTTCAGGGAACTCTGGCGGCGTATCTGAACTTCTTCGTCGAGAGCGCCCAGCAGATGCTTCCCGGCAGCTCCTATCTTCGGGAGATGGCAGAGCGAGGAGTTCCGGATGTTCCAATCATCTCCATCTCCACGAGATACGACGAACTGGTCATTCCGTGGCATAGCGCGCTTCTTCCGGAAAGCCAGCACACGTACAATGTCGACTGTTCTTCCGTCGGCCATGGCGGCTTGATCACGAGAGCGTGTTACCCGCTGGTGGAGGAATGGTTAGGGAAGAAACTCCTCCCGCATCCCGATTCAGACGATTGGCTTTTTGTGACGAGAAACGCAAAGATCTCTTAATTCGAGCAAAAGCTTTAAAATAAGCATGGCCGTTGCATCAATTTATGGACGAAGAACACGGAGAACAACAGCGTCAAGCTGGACCACCTTCAGAATTGAAACGCGTCAGTGATGTTGTCTGGGAACTTCCTGCTTCGTACAAGAAAGGCATGCGGGTTCCTGCACGGATCATTGCCACAGAAGAACTGATGCAAGCTATGGACCCCGGTGTTTTCAATCAAGTGACCAATGTTGCGACCTTGCCAGGGATTCAGAGTTATTCTTATTGTATGCCCGATGGCCATTGGGGATATGGCTTTCCCATCGGTGGCGTAGCCGCTTTTGATCCAAAAGAGGGTGGTGTCATTTCTCCTGGGGGCATTGGTTTCGATATCAATTGTGGCATGCGGCTGATTACGACTAACCTGACAAGCGACCAAGTCAAGCCCCGCATCAAAGAGATAGTCGATGCGCTCTACAAAGCCGTGCCAGCGGGCGTCGGCTGCAAAGGGTTCGTCAAGCTCTCCAAAGAAGAATTTAAAGACGTCATGCGCGATGGTGCGCAGTGGTGCCTGAAGAGAGGCTTGGCGTGGAAAGAAGATATCGATCATATCGAAGATCAGGGAAAGATTTCGCAAGCGAATCCAGAAAAAGTTTCGGAGAAAGCAGTCAAGCGCGGCTTCGACCAAATCGGGACTTTAGGCAGCGGGAATCATTATCTGGAGATCCAGGAAGTGCGCGAGGGCAATATCTTTGACCAGAAAGCGGCCAAAGCCATGGGGATCACTGGCCCCGGGCAGATTGTCATCATGGTGCACTGCGGCTCGCGGGGATTCGGCCATCAGATCGGCACGGATTATTTGCGGATATTTCTCGACGTGATGCCCAAATATGGTATCGAGATTCTCGATCAGGAATTGGCCTGTGCCCCATTCAATTCGCCGGAAGGGCAGGACTATTATCAGGCCATGGCCTGCGCTGCGAACATGGCCTTTGCGAATCGGCAGGTCATCACGCATCGTATTCGTGAAGTCTTCAGCAAAGTATTTGGCAAGAGTGCAGAAGATCTGGGCATGCATCTGGTGTATGACGTGGCGCACAACATTGCCAAGCTGGAAAAGCATCTGGTCGACGGAAAAGAGAAAGAGCTGCTGGTGCATCGCAAAGGGGCTACGAGAGCTTTTGGCCCAGCACGCGGAGCGTTCTTGCCGAAAGATTATGCGAAGATCGGGCAGCCCGTCATCATCGGCGGTTCTATGGAAACGGGGTCTTATTTACTGGTGGGCACCGATGGGGCGGACATGACGTTTGCTTCTACAGCCCATGGCGCCGGCAGGACCATGAGCCGGGCGCAGGCCAAACGCGAAGTTCGTGGCGACCAATTGCAGAAAGACATGGAAAAAAGCGGCATTTATGTGCATGCGGTCACGATGGCGGGGCTGGCAGAAGAAGCTGGATATGCGTACAAAGATTTGGATCTGGTGGTGGATGCGCTGGAAGCGGCAGGCATCACGCGGCGGGTGGTGGCTTTAAAGCCGATTGGGAATGTGAAAGGGTAGAGCTTCAGTTTCAGGAGAGAGCTACGCTGAGAGAAGTAAAACATTTTTCTATACTTTACTCAGCACTTTATGGAAATCAGGGTTAAAACCAGAAAGAAATCATTTCTTTATAGCTCTCTTTCTCTGGCACGACTTCCAAAGCTGCCTGCATGTTTTTTTGATGGAGCAAATTACCCATTGTGTGTCTTTCAAAAGAGTCAAAAGCTGAACCCACACCGACAATTAACCCGTGTACCAGGAGGCTGAATGCAGAATAGTCCCACTGGCGATCTTTTTGGGAAGTATAGGAGTTTTTCGTTATGCGGTCAGCAATATCTGAAAGAGAGGCAAATATAGTTTTATACCTCTGATCACTAGCTTTTCTCTCGTTAGATACAAGAGATTGTCCAATGGTCGCAAATATTGATTGCCTTCCTATCCACCTGGCGGCTTCATCGGTATACGGCTCTAATTTTTCTTTAGGGGAAAGCTGGTCATAAAGCTTACAAAAAGCAACAGAGTGCGCCCACAGGCCATGGTCTTTTCTTAAATAATACAGGGAGCTTAGTGCGACATCTCTGGTTCCCACTTGCTGTGCATAAAGGAATGGTGTGGGATCCGCGATTAATCGTAATCCCCATGATATCGCTGTTTTGTGGTTGTCAGTGTTAGTTATCCATGGCCAGACATTTACCCATCCTTTTTCAATCCCCGGCGGCTCCGTTTTCGCATTGAGCAGGTCTTCCCCTTTCTCGGAGGCTAAGCTGGCCTGTTTATAAAGATACCCAATAGGACCAATAGAATCTCCAAAGTAAATTTCACGATTTGTTTCTAGTGCGTCACTTATCACATCATCGATTGTGACATTTTTAGTCCACCCCCGAGATAATGGAATCGTTACAGTTACGAAAGCCATTTTCTGATTATTTTCTTCCGGCACATCATAAAGAGAGGTTAGTATAGAAGTTAGTCTCCCAGCCTGTTCCTCGTCTATCATTCCTTCTTCGAGCATTTTAGAAGGCCATAAACAGAAAGAGAAACTTGCTTTATACGTTTCAGGTTTTACATAATATTCAAACAGCATTTTGTGTTTTTTAAAGTATTTTGCATTAGACGACGGAGTCATATCATTTGGATTCTTGTAGCCTTTCCCATAGGGTATTCCAGCCAGCTTACCATAGTTAGCCTCTTTCAGGAAATCAAAGTACAGCATTTTCGGGTCTAACTGAACGGTAGGATCAAGTCTAAAAGCCTCCTCCCTAAGATTCTCGAAGAGATTTTTCCTAACTATTTCTTCCCAAGAGGCCAATCCCTCTTTCAACTGTTTTTTTGTTTTCTTGCTCATTTTAACAGTGATATAATTGACAAGGTATAGATGAGGTCTTAAAAAAGACTTTTTTTTAAAAATGTTCCTTTTGAAACTTCAATTCTCCGGAAAGAGAAGATTATTCCCAAGGATGGCTTGTGCAGTCCATTGGCAATGTGAAAATGTAAGAACTTTAAGAATACTCCAGCATCTCTTCCAGAAAACTTTCTTTCACCGCTGCTTCTTGTTCTATCATCTCATACCTCGACGCATCTGTCGGTGCAAAGCGATCCATTCCCCTGCACCGGCAAGAACAATCAGTGCAGCTGTGCGCAAGAATTGCTATCGCTCCGATGGCCAGAGCGCCGTACAGAAATTTTGAGCCGTATTCGTCGAGAAGTGGCATTTCTCCAAACCGGAGCACAACTTTAATAAATATTGTGTTTTAAATAGCCCCATCCCCGCTTAGTTTAGTGGCTAGAACCCTCGGCTGTAGCAGTGGTGCGACGAACGTCTTGGCGACGCCTGGATGAAACACCGTCAGCCTGGAGTCACCGAGTGATCCCCGGTTCGAGCAGCCCAAGTACGCTGGGCGAACGTGTGTCAAGTGAGGCTTTCGCTTCGCTTAGCCT
>CAZOPZ010000005.1:0-23847 GCA_964582035.1 uncultured Methanosarcinales archaeon
TTGCTGCTCTTCCTGAGCGTTTCCCTGGCAGCAGGAGGAGCTGCAGCATTGCTGACACTCTTCATCTCCAAACGCTGTGCGCAGCTCATCCGCAAAATTCCGTATGCCAAACTGGCGTGGGGCGTTATTGCGTTCATTGCTCTGCTGAGCATCATCTTCGATGGCCTGCCGGGATTGGCTATTTTAGGAACAGCCACGGCGCTCGGCGTTCTGGTGTCGAGCTGGGGTGTGGGAAAGAATCACCTCATGGGCTGCCTCATTGTGCCGGTGATATTATATTTTGTGCTGTGAGATTTGTTCTGGAAGAGAAAAGTTTTTATATTATAATTAATTATAATTGAAAAAATGGCTGAATTGTTCAAAACAAAACTTCGCAGGGTTGGCACATCGGTAGGAGTCTTAATCCCCCGAGAGCACATAGCCGAAGCACGTTTGCAGGTTGGGGAAGAGGTAGAAATGGCTTTACTGCCCCATAAGAAAGACCTATCCGGCTTCGGTTTTGCCAAAAGATATAGGGTTTCTTTTCAGAGAGATAAGAGAATTCGTGATTTTAGATGAAACTTCTTGATACTTCTGCGTGGGTAGAATATTTTAAAGGGTCAGAAAAAGGAAAAAAAGTGCTGAAGATCGCCGCAGAGGAAGAGATGTACACCAGCGCGATTACTTTTGCTGAAATTACCCGATGGGTTGTAGACAATGGGGGAGATGTTGATTTTGTACTCTCTCAAATCAAGAAAAATTCGGTCATCATCCAGCTGGAAGAGCCGATCCTGGTCGAAAGCGGAAAGATATATAGGTCGCTAAGAAAAATCAAGAAAAGCATCGGTCTTATCGATGTTATCATTTATGTCAGTGCCTTGCTTCATGGCTTGGAATTAGTGACCGGAGATTATGATTTCCATGGTTTGCCTGCGGTGGGTATGATTTGACTACTCTTCTTTCGAAAAAACCGGATACCATCTCCGAATCGCCTCATACACCTCACCGCTCTTTAGCGTTTGGGCAAATTCTTCCAAATAGCCATAGCAGAGTTTATTCTCCAGCTCTCGTGGGGTCTTGATCAAGAATTGTGTAGAACTTGGGAACCATTTATAGCCTGCCGCATAGAAAAAGTTTCCTTCCAGCAGAAGATAGAGCCGTGACCAGCAGCCATAACGGTTGGAATCATAAGGAAGCTCGTGCCCCCATCCCCCGCTGAACACATAGAGCTTTCTCCCATCAGGGAGCACAGCCGGCAGCACGGCGTCCAGCAGGCGGTGGTACAGATCCGTCTGCGAAAAATCCCTGGCCCAGGAAAAAATAGTGTCAGCTAACGCTCTCTTTTCATCGGCATGCTCTTCTTCATTTTTTTCAGCCGTATGCAGGAGTGCTTGAGCTTTTTGTTCCCGTTTATTGGCAGCGACTGCTTTTGCTTTTGTTCTCCGTTCCGCCTCTCCTAAAGCACGGCCTAAAGCGTGCTCCAGCGAATCGCGCGAGGCGCGTTTATGTCCGGTCATGCTTTTTCCTCTGTGTATAACTGAATGAGCTTCTGCACCGCAGGAAGGTGATGGCGCCACAGGTGAAAGCTTTCCTCTCCCCGTTTGAACCGCAGGTCATCCCGCCAGAAGGTTGCTTCGATGCCGGTTTCCCCCAATGGCTTTGTCACAGAAAATTTCTCGCCGTTCCAATACTCGTACACTTCTTTGCCAGCGCCCGCTTTGCCAATTTTTGCTTGCACCACAGTAGAGATTGAGTCGGTCTCTTTCCCTTTTTTCAGGAATTTCGGTTTCTCCTGATCCGGGCCCGGCGGCTGATAGTAATACCCCAGAAAGCCGCACCAGGAATGGCCCGAGGCCCTATAGCCGGCAAAAGTTTCCCGCTGCTCTGCATGCTCCGCAATAATTCCTAAAACGGCAGCAAACCATTCCGGGCGAAGAAACAGGCGATTTTGCTTTTTCGGGTAGATGACTCCCGTACTCCATTTGCTCAGAACAATGCCTTCCAAAGACCCGCCAGCTTCGAGCGGCTTGTAGGCATGTCCCCGATGCACCAGCCCGGCGGCAAAGAACTTGTCTGCTGGCAAAGGCTGCGGGTAAAATTCGGCTTGGAGTTCATAATCGCCGCTGACATACTGATGGTTATAGGCAATCTGCAGCACCTGACCGACTTCCTGCCCATCTCGGCACAACGAAGAGACTTTTCTCAGGACAAATTTGTCTAAATCAGGCTCGTCGAACGCAAACTCTTCATCTCTCTTTTTGGTGTGGTACATGATGCAGGCCTCCTTTTTTAATCGACTCTTCTGAAAGAACGGGTCGTTCAGCAGGTATAAATATTTTTCTGATAGCGATATTCCAATAGGAATATTTATAAAGGAGAATATTCTTTCAACTTTATGGTCTTTGACATCACGCAGCTGAAAAGGATCCGCAGGCAGCTGGAGCTCACGCAGCAGCAGTTTGCGCAGCTCGCCGGAATAAGCCAATCTATGGTCGCCAAGATCGAAGCCGGCAGGCTCGATCCGACATACAGTTATGTGAAGAAAGTCGAAGAGGCCATCGCTCTGCTGGCGAAACGGCAGGATACCGAGAAGCACGCGAAAGATATCATGCATAAAAGCGTGATCAGCATCCGCAAAAATCAGAAGATGACGGACGTCCTGCCCCTCTTCACCAAGCATGGCATTTCCCAGATACCGGTCGTCGAAGACGGAAAAGCCATGGGGCTGCTCTCAGAAACCGCCATCGTCCGCCATATGCAGGCAGGCTTTACGGAAAAGCGGGTGCAGGAAGTCATGGAAGAAGCTCCACCGGTTATCTCGGCAGAAACCAGCGTTATGATGATTGCTGCCTTGCTGCAATTCTCTCCGTTGATCTTAGTGCAAGTGAAAGGTGAGCTGGTGGGGGTTATCACGAAAGCGGATCTGATAAAGCAGTTGCAGAGAAGGTGAATGGGGGTGGGGATAATGGGGGTTATGTGCCCCAAAACTTTCTTTCCAAATATTCCAATCCGACTAAAACTGTCACAAAAGAATAAATGCTTTAGGCTTCGTCGCCAAAGTTCGCCATTAGCATGAAAAGAAAGACACCCCAAAAAAGCTATACAAACAATCCCCTGTTCAATAATCTTTTTAAGTCAACAAAGTGCTTAGTAAAGCAGAAGAGGTGAACATCATGAAAAAATTATTTACGTCCGAAAGCGTTACCGAAGGACATCCAGACAAAGTTTCCGATTACGTTTCGGATGCTGTTCTGGATGCCTGCCTGGAACAGGATCAAAACTCTCGGGTAGCCATCGAAACCCAGGTAAAGACCGTCATCGACACCTTAGGGACCCATCATTACCTCAATCTGGCAGGGGAATTAACGACCCGAGCCAAGCTCGACCTGAAGAGAGTAGTCAGAAAAGCCCTGCAGGATATCGGCTATGATGCCGATGAAAAAGGATTTAATTATCATACGGCAAATATCAACCTCCACATCTCGCCGCAAAGCCCCGATATTGATTTGGGCGTTCTGCCCGAGAGAATAAAGAGCAAGGCGCAGGAGATCAAGGGCTGATGTTCGGCTGTGCGGTGCGGCATACTCCAGAACTGCTTCCCCTGCCCATTGCTTTAGCACATCGCTTGACCAAAGCCTTGCGGGACTTCCGCGTGACTGGCGGGCACTTCTTGCGCCCCGACGGAAAAAGCCAAGTGACCGTAGAATTTGAAAAGAACATTCCAAAACGAGTTGACACCGTAGTACTTTCTGCGCATCATAGCAGCGATATTTCTATCGAAGAACTCCGCAGCGTCCTGCACCAGAACGTTATCCTGCCGACGCTAGGAACATATCTCGATGCACACACAAAGATCTTCATTAATCCGACGGGCAAGTTTGAGATCGGCGGCCCTTTAGGGGATTCTGGAGTTACCGGAAGGAAAATCATCGTCGATACGTACGGAGGCTGGGCTCCTCATGGTGGCGGCGCATTTTCCGGCAAAGATCCCAGTAAAGTAGATAGAAGTGCCGCATATGCTGCCCGCTGGGTGGCAAAAAATGTGGTGGCCGCAGGCTTGGCCGACGAATGCATCGTGCAGCTGGCGTATGCCATCGGCGTGGCGCAGCCGGTATCGGTGTACGTGAACACGAACGGAACGCAGAAGATTCCCGAAGAGAAGATTGCATCGTTAATTCAAGAACACTTTGATCTACGGCCGCGAGCAATTATTGAGCAGCTGCAGTTATTGCGGCCGATCTATCGAAAGACCGTCAACTATGGCCACTTTGGCCGGGAAGAGCCGGAATTCACTTGGGAGAAGACGGATAAGGCGGAGGAATTGCGGAAGGCAGCGGGATTGAAAAGCTAGTTCATCTCTTCACCACCTTCTCCCTCGCATACTCCTCGTGATACGGATGCGTGCCGCCTTTTTCTATCTCGATTTCTTCGGAATCATCCCCCTCGTCTTCCTCTCCTGGCTTTTTCTTTTTCTTCCTTTTCAGCTTCTCTTTGACATACTCTTCATGAGCAGGATGCGTGCCATCTTCTTCGATGTCCTGTTCTTCCAAAGGCTTCTTTGCTTTCATCTGCATACCGCCTATTCTTTTCTGAGCACAAACGTTCCCGTGTACCCATAGCCTGGCTTAATGTCACCAGAAATTTCTGTCTCGGTAATCGAAGTAGCTACCAAGAGCGGCGGAACTCCTGCCAAGAAAGATTCATCGGTAAGGCCCGCTTCCGCATGATAGATGCGCTCGTAGCCAAAGTATGGGGTGCGCAGGCTCGAAGCTCCCGGAACTTCTGAAAGCTGGATGGTCTGTTCGTCGCCCGTGGCATAAAACCGTAATGGAACAGCAGCGCTGCTGCCCCCTTCGAGCTCGCAGTAAATGACGCTTTCACGGGGCGGCTGCACAATGATCTCAGCAGTCCCGGCTATGCTTCCGCTCGTGTCCTCATAGCTGGGATCGGACCACAATGTAATCTCCTGCTCGCCCTGCAGCGCTGCCACTACGCTGACGGGCGAATTGAGAGTAATGGTGTAGTCCAATGCAACCTCTGCATTTTTGCACGCATATTGCACGTCTTCTAATGCAGCGGTTATCGTCCCGCTCCACGTTTCCGACTGGGGCGGTTCAATAATCTGTCCATCATCTTCCACTGGGCATTCCCACCATGTACAAATAAGATTGCAGCCCACCACATACGAAGAGCCTGCCCTTTCCCGCTGGCTTACCTGCGTCTTTGTTTCGACAGTATGGGGATAATCATACGCTTCGCCATCCGGCGAATAGTCGGGGCAGCCGGCCTGTTTTATTTCCGAAAAATTATACTGCTGCAGAGCAGGATCCGTAATTTCTATGGAATTTACGACTCTCCAGCCTTCATTTTCCGCTTGATGTGCAGAGCATGTTTCAGCCAGCTGCTCGAGAGCAGCACTACATTCTTGCAGGGTCTTGGCTTCTTCACTGCCCGCTTCTTTCGCCAATCTTTCTTTCCACTCCGCAAGTGTCCCGCCGGCTTCCGTAGTTTCTTCCGTGACGGGCTGCGTTGCATTCACCAGGCTCTTGATGGCGACTACTCCAACCGGAACTGCCAAAATGAGGCCAATGCTTGCCAACACTATTCCGGCAATGGCCATCCCTTTGCTTTTTATCCCCAGAACACCAAAGACCAGAGCCAGAATGATGAAAGTCCAGCCCAGGAAAGGAATCCAACCGAAGAGCAAAGAAAGAATGCCAAGAACCAGTGCCGCTACGGCAAAACCCGTCTTCTTGCCCGTTTCTTTTTCGCTCATCTTTCTCCTCTTAACGCAGCAGCCAGCAGCGGTGTTATATCAATCTTGTTAGTGGGATGCACAATCGTATTCGCCGTGATGATGTGAGAAACACCGGCTTTTTTGACGGTTCCGAAAGCGCCGGGGACAAAAACGCCATGCACCGCTATCGCTACAACGCGGCGGGCTCCTCTCTTCCGAGCCTCTCGAGCTGCCGCAGCAATTGTCTTTCCCGTCGAAAGAATGTCATCGACCAGCACCACGGTCTTTCCTTTGACTGCCAGATGGTCGACAAAACGCACTTGCACTTTCGTCGGTGAGAGGCGCTTTTTCTGAAGCGTCGTAGAAGCCATCCCTAAGCTTCGCGCAATGGCCGCTGCCCACTGCGATGATTCCCAATCCGGGCCGACGAGCACCGCATCGGGATAATGGCGCTTGATGTACTCTGCCAGCAGCGGATCCGCCGTCAGCCGCTTTCCCGGAATGGTAAACAGCTCATTCAGGGAAGCATAGCGATGCAAGTGCGGATCGATGGTGATAATCTTATCGACAGCGTTGCTGAGAAGCTTCGCCATGACTTGTGAGGAAACCGCTTCGCCGGGCTTGAAGCGGGCATCCTGGCGCAGGAATGCCAGATATGGAGCAACCAGAATAACTTTCTTGGCACCCAGGTCTTTGGCGGTTTCCGCAGCAAAAAGGATGTGGAGTAAGGTCTCGTTCGGATTTGGCTGGAAAGACTCAACGATCACCAGCGTCTGTCCTTTTAGAGAAGCAACGGGATACCGGAGATACAAATCGCCATCCGGAAAAGCGGCGATCGTTACTGGTACATACCGAGCTCGCAACTGCTTCGCCAGCTTCTTGGCCAGCAGTTCAGAATTGCCACAAGTGGTTATGAGCATCTTTTTCCCCTTTGTAAAAGCTACAAAGGAAAAGACGTATAAAAAGATTGCGTCTATTGCCTTTGCCCCCCCAGCAAAGCAAACAGAGAGGATGGTCAGAACCGTAGCGAGAAATCGGGGGGTAATGTTTTTAAGGCATAGGCATATTCAGCAAGAAAGAAATGAGGCAGAACATGCTTTTACTCCAAAATAAAGAATACTTCCAGCTGCTTCAGGAGATTAAAAGTAGGGTTAAATCGGCTCAGATAAAAGCAGTAATTTCTGTCAATCAAGAGTTAATCCTTTTGTACTGGGATGTCGGTAAAATGATTACCGGACGGCAAGCAAAAGGGAAGTGGGGAGATTCCATCGTCCCTCTGCTGGCCCAGGACCTAAAGAAAGAGTTTCCGGAGATGAAAGGATTCTCCAGAGCTAATTTATTTAACATCCGCCAATGGTACTTGTTCTATGCGACTCTGGGCGAAAAAGTCCAACACCTTGTTAGACAATTGCCCTGGGGCCATAATATGGTTATTGTCAACAAGATCAAAAACTCTGTAGAGGCCATTTTTTATCTTACGGAGGCGATTAAAAATAACTGGTCGAGAAACATCTTAATCCATCAGATAGAGGGCGGATTATATGCCCGGAAAGGGAAGGTTTTACATAATTTTGAAGCTACATTGCCAGTCCCCCAATCTGACTTAGCACGGCAGACACTTAAAGACCCTTATATCTTTGATTTCTTATCTTTGGGTGAAGAAGCGCAAGAACGGGAAATTGAGAAAGAATTAACAAAACACATTACTAAATTCTTACTGGAATTGGGTGCGGGATTTTCGTTTGTCGGAAGCCAGTATCCGCTTGAGGTCTCGGGGCAAGATTATTATATTGATCTTCTTTTTTATCACGTGAGACTACGATGCTATGTCATAATTGAACTAAAAGCAGGAGAGTTTAAGCCGGAGTATGCCGGAAAATTAAACTTTTATCTTACTGCTGTTGATAAGATACTCAGACAGAAAGATGATAATCCTTCTATTGGGATTATTCTCTGTAAAAGCAAAGATAAAGTGATAGCAGAGTATGCTCTTAAAGACATGAGAAAGCCTATGGGAGTTTCTGAATATAAAATTGTTCGCGCTATCCCAAAAAGATTAAAAACCAGCTTGCCTACCATTGATACGCTAGAAAGAGAACTCTCAATGCTGGGGAGTAAGAAGAGACAGAAACCTGCTAAGAAAAGGAAACAAAAATGAAGACAGAACGGACCATCAAGCCAGAAAGAAAACAGGAGGCAGTCCGAGAGGCAAAGCAGAAATCCCCTCAAAGCGCAAAACAGGAAACCGCTGAAGAATCGTATCATTGGGCCGAGCGGTTAGCAGAAAGAACAATCAAAGAAAAAGGCAACAAGAAGAAGTACACTGTCGCAGCTGGCATCACGCCCAGCGGGACGGTGCATATCGGCAATTTCCGGGAGATTATTACGGTCGACTTGGTACGGAAATCGTTGGAAAAGAAAGGCAAGCAGGTGCGCTTCCTCTATTCATGGGATGATTACGACGTTTTCAGAAAAGTCCCCCAGAACATCCCGCAGCAGGAAAAATTCCCGCAGTACCTGCGCTTTCCGATCGTCGAAGTGCCGGATCCTTTCAGCTGCCACGAGAATTATGCGCAGCATTTTGAGAGAGAAGTCGAAGACGTGCTGCCGCAAGTCGGCATTGCTCCGGAATTCCTGTACCAGAACCAGAAGTATCAGCAGGGCGAGTATGCAGAGCAAATAAAAACGGCTTTAGAGAATACCGAAACCATCAAGAGCATCCTCAACAAGTTCCGCCAGGAAAATCTAACGGAAGGCTGGCTGCCGATCACCATGTTCTGCCCCAACTGCCGGCGAGACACCATCAAGCACCTGAAATGGCTGGGCGGCTACACGCTGCACTATACGTGCGCTTGTGGCGTGGAAGAAGAGCTCGACTTCCGGAAAACGCCCATTGTCAAGCTCCGCTGGCGGACGGACTGGGCCATGCGCTGGGCGTATGAAAACGTCGATTTCGAGCCTGGAGGCAAAGATCATTCGGCTCCCGGGGGCAGTCGGGATACCGCTAAAGAGATCGTCAGCGCCGTGTGGAAGAAAGAAGCGCCCGTGTACCAGATGTACGATTTTATCATCGTCAAAGGTGCCGGCGGCAAGATGTCTTCATCTCTCGGGAACGTCATCACGCTGAAAGATGTGCTGGAAGTATACGAGCCAGAAATTGTCCGCTGGCTCTTTGCGGGAACCAGGCCCAACAAGGAATTTGCCATTTCCTTTGACACGGACGTGTTCAAAGTGTATGAAGATTACGATGCCTGCGAACGGGTCGCTTTTGGCATCGAGAAAGTGAGCGAAAAAGAACAGCAGAAGCAGCAGGTCGCGTATGAGCTGAGCCATATTGGAGCGATGCCCAAAAGCATGCCTTTCCAGCCGAAATTCCGCCATCTGACCTTGCTGCTGCAAATGCAGGGGATGGATGTGGATCGGGTTATCTCCTACATGGAGCATGAGCTGAAAGAGGAAGAAGACAAAAAACGGCTTCGGATACGAGCCCAGTGCGCCAAAAACTGGCTGCTCAAGCATGCGCCAGAAGAATTCAAGTTTGTGCTGCAGGAGAAGAGTAAAGTAAAACTGAGCGAAAAAGAGCGGCTGCTGTTCCATGAATTAGCCGACCGCCTGCTGGAGAAAGAATGGACGGACGTTGATTTGCATCAGGAGATATACATCCTTTGTAAAAATCATGATTTTCAGACCAAAGATTTTTTCAAGAGGGCATACCAGGTGCTGATCAACAAAGAGCGCGGGCCCCGTCTGGCGGCGTTTATCTTGGAGATAGGCAGGCAGCGGGTGGCGGGACTGTTGAAGAAAGCGTAAGAAATTAAGGCTAGAAAACATTTATAAATAAAATCTCATTTTGGCATTTTATGAAAAAAAATAAAGTGCGCTCTGATAAAAAGACCTTAGAGGAAAAGACGGAGGAAAGCCCCAGAGTGCACATTGAATACCGAGCAAACCGCATCCAACTCTATAATGTTCCTGTTCCGTATGATGGCGGCGAACTGCATGATATTGGCTGGGGTATAGATCTGCTTGCGGGCGGCCATAATCTAACGCATACCGATCATATTCAAAAAACGCTAGACCAAGAATTTAAGCTAGCTTCCGGCCTCGCGTATGGAGCAAGCATTTTGGCGCTGTACGACTTGAAAGACGTGCCAGGCCTGGAACGAGAAGCCGTGGGGCATCTCAAAGCACTATTCCAGATGGACCTTGCTTTTTTTCATCCTCATACCTTGACTAGCACGCGCTTGATCTATACCTCACAGGGCCCCGATCGGGTGATTCATAATTATGGCTATCCTGACGCTCAACAGTATGAGGTCAATCTCGTCAGCCCTTCTTCCTCGCTTGCAGCCGGTGATGCGAATGCTCTCGAAGCACTTTTTGGCATACGGGACGTTCAAAAGTTCGGTGCAGCGGTCCGGTGGCTGACGGGAAAGTGGCCACATCTCTGGAGGTTTTCTTATCGACCTAAACAGGATGTCGAACGTGTTTTGGCCCTTAGCGTCATCAGCTTCGACGTCTTCGACTGCAGCTACACATGGCCTGCTCGCGGAGCAGTAGTCACCCCATCGTCGCGCGCCGGCATTTAGCTCGTGCGTGCATATCTATCGATTCAAAGAGTATATACTATCGCTGACCAGTATTTCAAGGGACCATGAAAATCCTTTCCGGGAAAGAACAAGAAGAGGCAGATTTCTACTTGCACCTCGCCGCTAAAATAGCCGGCTCTTCTCCTTGCCTGCGTTCCCGCTGCGGTGCGGCCATCGTCGGCAAAGATCGGCTTCTAGGTGAAGGCTATAACGCCCCGCCGCTCGACGAACGGCTGCAGGAATGCCGGAAAGATTGCTTGCCGCCAAACTTTAAGTCAGACAAGACCTGCTGCGTCCATGCCGAACAGCGAGCCATCATGGATGCGCTCCAGAGGAGCCCAAAAGAGGTTCCGGGAGCCAGGCTGTACTTCATCCGCCTGGACGATGCGGGAGCAATGAAAAAAGCAGGAAAGCCTTATTGCACGATTTGCAGCAAGATGGCCTTGGATGCAGGGTTGGCAGAATTTGTCCTCTGGCATGAAGAAGGGATTACGGTGTACTGCACAAAAGAATATAATGAGCTTTCTTTTCAGGCCGGAAGCGCTTTGTGAGAATTAGCTGACTACACTTACTTGAAATTTCTTTTCGCCTACCTCAATAGAAAACAAACTTTTCAGATTTCTTGACAACAATGGCATATCCTTCGGCTTCCGTCGGGTACTCCTCTTTTTTGATCTCTTTACGATTCACGTAAAACGCAATGAAAGGCGAGTCCATTTCATACTCATCGGCAATAGCGATGACATCGTGTTTTCCCAGCCAGGTTTTGGAGAGCTCTAAAATGACCTCTTCAATGCCTTTCCTCGTAGTTGCTGCCATCTTTTAACCCTCCCGTACCCGCATCTTCTCCCGATAATTCTCAATATTCGCAATGAGTTCCCGGATCAGGAGTGGAGCGATTTGCCGCCCCCAGGGGATATAGACTTCCTCAGCATCTTGTATTTTTGCCGCACGGCTTTCCAGCGCCAAGGTTTCCAAATCTTTGGTGTTGTCAATCATGTCCGCAATCTTTACCCGCCGAATCTTCTTTCGCGCAAAAGACAAGCGGAGCAGGTATTCTTCTTTAGAGAGTTTCCGGCCCTCTTTCATTTTGCCCGTATTCCGAGAAAGGATATACACCCCATTTGAGATCTCGTAGCCGAAGATTTCATGAATCTCGTCCATTTTGAGCGGCGTGTCCTCGACGATGTCGTGGAGGAGAGCGATGCACTGGGTAACGGGATCGGCGTAGCCGTAGCGTTCCAGAACAGCCGCAACAGCTAAAGGATGCTTCCAATACGGCTCGTTGGAGCCTTTCCGAAACTGGTTTTTATGATAATTCTCGCAATACAGTCGTGCTAGGTTCACATGACTGGTTGTTGCATCAGAAGACATACTTGGAGGAAGGAGAAGAGAACTTTTTAAGGGTTTTGCTAAAAAAAAAATTAAAAAATGCGGACGACAGGACTTTCGAGCAGCAATCAATTTTGCCTAAACGTGGTGGGCTAAGCGAACAAAGTGAGCTTACGCCCGCCTAACTTGCATAGATTGCTTGCATTCGAACCTGTGTAGGGACTAACCCATTGCCTCCTAAGGGCAACCCGTTTGGCCACTCCGGCACGTCCGCGAATGTCCACAAAAATTTGTTGAACAAATTTTTGTGATGCCAAAAAGCAGCCGCTTTTTGTGCAAAATGAGCGGACGTTCAAAGGCGAAACCTTTGCACACGTCCGCATATTCTATTAAAGAGAAGAGTTCTTTAAAAACGTTTAGGCGATGCAGTGATATCGCGCCCAAGCTCGAAATCTATTTAAAGAGCCTATCCTGAAAATGGCTCTCAAAAGAGAAAAAGAGCAGAGAGTAAAAAGCGGGTGTGAGATGCCATCATTCATCCATGATTTTGGGGTACTATTTCTGGTCATCGTTGCTTTCTCGTTCCTGGCCAAGCTCCTGAAGCAGCCTATCATCATCGGCTATATTGTTTCCGGATTTATTTTCTCCCTCTTCATCACCGGCGGCAGCACGACGGAAGAACAAGTGCTGGTACTTGCGGAGCTCGGCATCACCTTCCTGCTCTTCCTGATGGGCCTGGAATTTGACTTCCATAATCTGAAACATCTAGGGAAAGATATCTTTATTACGACCGCTTTGCAATCCATCATTTTCTTCGCTGTGGCTTTCGGCGCTGCGCAGGCCTTGGGATTTGCCACCAAAGAAAGCGTTTATCTCGCTATCCTCTTCCTGTTCAGCAGCACGCTCCTCGTCGCCAAATGGCTGGAAGACAAGAAAGAGATAGCGACGCTGCACGGCAAGATAACTTTAGGAATCCTGATCATGCAAGATGTCTTTGCCATTTTGATCTTAACGCTGCTCAATTCTTTTCAGCAAACCAAGCTCTCTGCGGTTCTCTTCGTGCTTCTCAAAGGCCTTTTCCTTATCGGCCTCGCTATCGTTTTCGTCCGCTATCTCCTGAATTATCTGCTCAAGATAGCTTTCCGCTATCCGGAACTGCTCTTTGTTTCCAGCCTGGGCGTATGCTTCCTCTTCGTGGAAATCGCGCCTCGCCTCGGCTATTCGACGGCCATCGGAGCATTTATCGCTGGTGTAACCTTAGCAAACACGGAGTACAAGAATGATATCCTGGGGCGGCTCAAGCCGCTGATCATCTTCTTTAACCTGCTTTTTTTTGTGGGCATGGGCTTTCAGATCACGACAGCTTTTAGCGTTCGAGCTGTAACGGTGATGCTGCTCTTCCTGGCGTTCTGCTTCCTCGTCAAGCCCGGCATCGTGTATCTCACCCTCAAGCTCCGTGGCTATGACCTGAAGACCTCTTTCTTAACCGCAATAAACCTCGCCCAGGTCAGCGAATTCGGGCTGATCATTGTATCCGCTGCAGCGGCGATGGGGATCGTGGGGCCAGAGATGGCGGCCATCGCCATCGTGCTCATGGTGGTCACTTTCGTCATTTCTTCCTACCTCATAAAAAACGATACTTTTCTGTTTAAAGCCAGTAGCCCGTTGCTGAAGAGAATTGACCGCTTTTTCCCGGCGCAGAGCCATCCCGAGGCGGGAAAAGCTGCAGCCGGATTCCATATCTTGCTGTTCGGCTATTACGATCTCGGCAAGGAATTCTTTTCCAAGCTCGAAGGGTTGGGAAAGAAAACGCTGGTGATCGAAAATGACCGGGCGAACATCACCCAGCTCAAGCAGGAAGGGATCCCCTACCTGTATGGTGCCGTTTCCAATCCCTATTTCCTCGATCGCCTAAATTTTTCTTCAGCAGAGATCGTAGTCTCCAGCCTGACGGATGCTGACGAGAGCACCATGATCATCAAAAGCATCAAAAGCCAGAAACCCCAAGCGACAATCATCGTGACGGCAAAGAATGTGCGGAATTCCCTCGAGTTGTATGAGGCAGGTGCCGATTATGTGATTTACCCGTCGTACGTCAATGAGCAAAAAGTCTCCGTGCTCTTGGAAGACTATACGACGGACCTGAACAAGATCATCAGCAGGAAAGTTCATGACTTGGCGCTCTTCAAGGACAAGCAGGAAAAGATACGCCAAAACGAGACGATGTTCTCTATTAACGAATTCATGAAACGGCTGTCGAAGAAATGAAAAGATGTTGGAATATATGTCAATAACGGCGGTAAGTTTATATTGAAAAAAACATTTACTAAATAAGATGAAACGTAAAATATCCAAAAAATCTCCGGTTGATAAACTACCTCCATTAAAAGAAAATGAAACTTTAACGGGTTATGAGCTAGAGTGTTTAAATTGTCATTATCAGTGGAGAACTAGGTTAGCAAGAATCTCTGCAATATGTCCTTCTTGTGGTAAGAAAATCCATGGGACCTCAAAATATAGAATCGTTGATAGATTAGTAGATAATAATACTATCGGTTGTGGTGGTTGTTGCGGAGTAGGATTATTACCTACTACTTTGTTATTTTTACTTTTTATAACTATTATCCCCAGTAAAAAAGCACTTTTTAAAATAATTAATTTTCACCAATCGTATACTTCCCGATTTTTATCTAAACTCAACATAAAATGTCAATATCACACTACCTGTTCAAGATATGGCAGAGAAGCAATCGAGAAGTATGGTGCAAGAAAAGGGGGCTGGAAAGCGATTGGGCGCCTAATACGATGTAATCCATTATTTACCAAAAACTATTATGATGCTCCATAGCAACCCCCGAGCTTCACAAAAAGAATATGCGGGAGGCAGGATTCGAACCTGCGTACCCACTAAGGGACAAGCTCCTGAAGCTTGCGCATTTGACCACTCTGCTACTCCCGCACGAACAGGATAAAAATTGAGCGGTTATTTTTTATATCTTTCTGTCAAAAAGCGTTCTCGAAATGTTTGCACAAACCCCACCGTAATCTTTATAAATAATCCCTAGCTCGAACTCCCCATGGGACGAATTAAAACCACAGTTATCAAGCGCCGGACCAAAGAGCTGTTCCAGAAGTACGGCACGCATTTTACTCCTGATTTCATGCCCAATAAAGAGCTCACCAACCGCTTCGTTTCCGTCAGCAGCAAGAAATTGCGGAATTCCATTGCAGGATACATCACCCGCCTGAAAAAGCAAGAGCAGAAAGGAGGGCTGGTGCTATGAGCGAACCGAGTCTTCGGCGTGAAGAAAATTCGGTCTTTATCGGCGAGAAGCCGTTCATGAATTATGTGACGAGTGTGGTGATGCAGTTCACTGCCAAAGGCTCCAAAGAAGTGGTCATCAAAGCTCGAGGCAAGTTCATCACCCGAGCGGTAGACGTTGCCGAAGTGGCCCGGAAGCGGTTCTTGGAGAATACGGTGGTGGTCAAAAATATCGTCATTGACAGCAAGGAATTCGAAAACAAGGAAGGCCGGCAAGTCCGCGTCAGCGATATGGAGATTACTTTAGCAAAGAAAGAAGCATAAATTCTTCTGTTTTCCATTTGACCCGCCGAACATTTATATAATTTCATGCATTCCTCCTGGGTGTGCTTGATGCTCTCCTCGCTTGCGCGGTGCGCCACCACCTCCCGCTAGAAGAGGCTTTGGAACACATCTGGTGGGACCATCGGCAACTCTTCTCATATCTGCTGAGTGATAGTGAGACTGTAGAAGCGCCTGCGTATATCCTGCCGGGCGGCTTTGATGACAGCGGATTTTTTCACGGCCTGTTCTCCCACAAAGGAAACCTGGTAAAAGTGCCTTTTGGCGTCTCCTGGAAAAGTGACGGCCTGCAAAAATATTACCACATGGAGCTCAAGAAAGGAGGGTCTGCTCTCTTTCTCCAAGAGCAATGGCAGCCCATCGAGAAGGTCGTGTATCTGCCTCTCGCCACAACTTCATTCTCCCAGTCGTTCACTTTTGGCTTAAACAGCGATAAGAAGCCTCTGGTTAAAGGTCCTTTTCCAATCTTGGGGGTAGAAAGCCATGACCCCCCCTATCCGCTGCTGCTTGCTGTTCCCGACCGCAAAGCCGCACTCCCTAAAGATGAAAAAAAGCCTTTTGTAGTTAAAGAATCTTTTTATGGGTTTTTTTCCAAGCCCTCTGAAGGAAATGCGCTTAGCCATTACTTCTGGGAAACTGCCACACCGAACACCTTTTGGTTCTTTCTCACTGATCTCTTTCAAGCAAAAAACAGCTCTGCCAAAGCTTTTTTCTTCCCCCGGCAAAAAAAAGAGCCCGCCCCCCTGACGCTCGATCCGCTCGTGCTGGAAGAAAAACTGAACTGGAATAAGCCCCAGAACATCATCGAGTATCTCGACCGCTTTGTCGTCGGGCAGGTAGAGGCAAAGAAGAAGATGGCCATTGTTTTTTCCCTGTATATGAAACGGGCCCAGGCTGAAACGGAAAGCATAGCACTGCCCAAAGGGCACTTGGTCCTCATCGGCCCCCCGGGCGTCGGAAAAACCTATATGACGGATCTTCTCGTCGAAAAAGCCGAGCTTCCCGTGGCCAAAACCTCGGTGACGGGGAAATCGGCCGCCGGCTATGTTGATGAAAGCCTTTCAACGGTTTTCTCTTCTTTTTGGGCCAAGACCAAAGGAGAAGAAGCGCCCTTCGGCGTGATATTCATTGATGAAATTGATAAAGTGATCCATACCGAATGGCGGGATGATTTCTTCGGGCCGAAACAGCAGGAAGAGCTCATCGGCTGGCTGGGGGGAACATACGTGCAGATCGGCACGACGGAACGGCGCAGCCCCATCCGCATGAGTACCAATAATCTCTTGTTTATTACCGCCGGAGCATTTGAAGGCGATGGCAAGCGCCTGGCAAAAATCATTGCCCAGCGGCAAGGCGACCTGCAGGGAAGCATTTCCGGTTTTGGGCGGGAAGGAGTTCGGCCACAGAAATATGCCGAACAGCTCCAGGCCGTTACGCCGAACGATTTGATTGCCTTTGGCCTTCGCCCGGAATTGGTGCGCAGGCTGCCCTTTATCGGGGTTCTTGATCCGCTGAGCGTCGACGATAAAATAAAGATCCTCAAAGGAACAGAAAAATCAGTTATTGGGCGGTATCAGAACCTCTTTGCGCTGGAGGGATATGCGCTCGCCCTTGATGAAGCCGTTTACGAGCTCCTTGCCAAGCGCAGCCCGCCGGAAGTCGGCGCCAGCGGCCTGGAAACCGCCTGCGAACAGCTCTTCCAGGAAATCCTCTTCAGCACCGAAGAGTACGCGGATGGGGCGCAGAGCATTCGCATCACGCCGGAGCTGGCGGAGAAGTTGCTGGAGAAGAAATAAGCGCGGCTCGTTCTTAAGAATTTCAGGAATAGCTGTCGATCAGGGCGCGTATGGTAGCTCTTGCCTCATCTATTCTGTTTACATCATGAGTTTTTCTACGTATCTCCTCGCGCCGTGCTTTTTCCTGATCGCCAGACTGAGAGAGCATATGGGCAGCAGCTTTGAGGAGCGGCAGGTCTGAAACAACTTTTTGCTGAGCGCCATCCCAATATCTTGTCATGTAGCCCAAAGCTGAAACATCAACAAAAATTTCTTCAGCATACTTCGGGTTCTGTGTTATCAGGGAGTCAATTTCAGGCAGTTCAAGAATCTGCAACAGGCGGTCGGCAACTTCTATCGTTTTTTCTATTGTTTCTTTGGTTCCTCGCTTACCCTCGGGCATAAGGCACCAATAGGACCGCACCAGCAAGTCGCTCAATTCTTTGGGGTACTGATCAAAGAGAGCCACCGTTCTAACCAGAATCTGTTCGTCTAAAGTCCGCGCTGCAATTTCCACGACTTTTCCAAACGTACTTCCTTCACAATACGGCTCTCCAGCAGATTCTCTTTCGTATCTTTCCCCAAGCCGGACAACCGGCTCTTGAACGAGAACTTTAGCCAGCCGAGCGGGATGTTCGAGATCGTCCGAAGAATTAGCAAGGTGCGCTGCATAATACAGGACCGTGTGCAGCGAAGCCGGGAGGTTTCTGCTTTGGTAGCACTCCAAGGTTCGGAAAATGGTTTCACTTTCAGGAAATTCCGCCCAAATCTTCCGCAAAGAGGCTTGCGCTGCTTGAGGAGAACCAGTTTTATCGCGAGTATCACAGTACGCGTGTGCTAAATGATATGCCGCCGAACTAAAATCCGCCACGGGATCAGGCCTTGCGTAATGTTCTTTGTCGCCTAAGACAGCAGCAGCACCATCTACAAATTTCCGCGCAAATGAGTTGTTATCGCCCATGGACCATCTTTTTGGTACAACTTTATAAACTATTTGCATGAAAAAACTTAAATAATAGCACCGTTTTTTAACGAGTATGGGGATAGCTAAAGTTACTAGGAATTATCAAGTAACAATTCCTAGAGATATCCGAAAAGTGCAGGGGATTGAGATAGGGGACACGGTGCTGTTTGCTATTGAAGGCAACCGAGTCGATTTCTTTAAGACCAGCCGCGACCAAATCCTCGCCGATGCGGCCGGCGCTTGGAAAGGAAAAGTAGAAAGCGGAACGAAGTATGTTAGAGATATCCGTAAAGGTTGGATTACACGGCGGAAACGGCTGGGACTATGAAAGTAGTAGACACGGACATCTTTATTGATCTCTTCCGAGGATTCGCTCCGGCGATAAAGTTTTTCTCTGAGCATGCGGATGAAATCGTTTTTTCCAGCATTACTGAAGCTGAACTTCTGGCGGGCCAGATTTGCAATGATGCTACAGAGAAAGAAAGAGTTCTCCATGTCCTTGGACAATTCGAAAAAATTCCTGCAGACAACCCTTTGGTTCAGATAGCTGGAGAATTTCGTCGGAAATATGGGTGTGAAATCCCTGACGCGCTTATTGCTGCTTCCGCTTTTTTAACCGCTTCCCCTCTTGTTACTCGGAACATTGCTGATTTTCAGAGAATTAAGGGAATAATGGTGGAAAAGCCATATTGAACGCTCTTGTCCTTGAAAAATGCTCTTTTCTTTGAGCCAACAGCAATGACGTAAATCTTTATAAATACCCCTCGTTCTTGGTGCCCTATGGCCAAGAGAGAGAAGAAGAAAGCAGAAGCGGCAGAACTGCCCAGCGAGCTGCAAAATAATATTTCAGAAACTCCCGAGCAGGCGAGCGAGCCGAATAAAGAGCCCGCTCCCAAAAAGAAAAGCAGCAAGAAAGAGAAAGCCGCTCCCGCGAAAGCCGAAACAGCAGCAAAGAGAGAGCTCCCCATCCAGCCCGAGCTGAACATCGCCTTAGTCGGCCATGTTGATCACGGAAAGACAACGGTGACGGAGCGCCTGAGCGGCAAGTGGACCGACACCCATTCTGAAGAGCTGAAAAAAGGCATTACCATCCGCCTCGGCTATGCGGATTTTACGATTGCCGAATGCCCGGCGTGCAAGCTGCTTGCCACCAAAGAGACCTGCCGGAAGTGCAATGGGGCAACAATTCCTTTACGAAAGATTTCCTTAGTCGATGCCCCGGGGCACGAGTCGTTGATGGCGACGATGCTTTCTGGAGCAGCTATCGTTGATGGCGCATTGCTGTTAGTTGCTGCGAACGAAAAATGCCCGCAGCCGCAGACCAAAGAGCACCTTATGGCGCTGCAGATCACCAGCATGAAGAACGTTATTGTCGTCCAGAATAAGATCGATCTGGTCACGCATGAAGAAGCGTTGGAGAATTACCGGCAGATCCGGGCGTTTCTCTCCAATACTCCCTACAAAGATGCGCCCATCATCCCCGTCTCTGCCCGCGCGAACGTGAACATCGACATTCTGCTTGCGGCGATACAGGAATACATCCAAACGCCGGAGCGCCGGACGAATGTTGAACCGCTCATGCTGGTGGCCCGTTCTTTTGACATCAACAAGCCGGGAGCCAGGCCGCAAAGCTTAGTAGGCGGCGTGCTGGGCGGAACCGTAAAACAAGGGAAGTTCAAGAAAGGCGACGAAATAGAGATCCGTCCGGGCTATATGGTCGAAGAGAAAAACAAGCCAGTCTGGAAGCCCTTGCGCACGACGGTAAGCAATATCTTTTCCGGGGGAGTGTCTGTTCCCGAGATAACGCCCGGAGGCAGCATGGCCTTGGGCACCTTACTGGATCCGTCCGTCGTCAAAGCGGATTCGTTAGGGGGCTCTGTAGTCGGCTTGCCGGACAAGATGCCACCGGTGCATGCGCAGATTGTCATCGACACGCATCTCCTCGAGCGCGTGGTCGGAGCGAAAGAAGAAGTGGAAGTAAAGCCTTTGGCCAAGAATGAGATGCTCATGCTCAACGTGAATGCTGCGGCGACCGTCGGCGTGGTCCTGGATCCGTCTAAGAAAAGCACGACGCTCGTCTTGCGCAAGCCCATCTGTGCGAATCTTGGGGATAGGATCACGCTTTCCCGGCGGGTTGGCGACCGTTTCCGGCTGATTGGGTATGGGATATTGAAATAGAGTTTTACCGGAGCATTTCTCGTAACCCTTTTATAGGGCAATTACCTTCTTTCCGTAATGGTCCGCCTCATCTGCTACAACATCGAATATTGCGAAGGCATCGAAGGCCTCTGGTACCAATACCTGAAGTTCTGGCGCACGTTCTTCCCGCCGAAAAGATTGGATGAGCGCATCGTTGCGGCGCTGAAAAAGATCCGGCCGGATATCCTGGCGCTCGTGGAGGTAGATATCGGCTCTTTCCGCGCCCGAGGAAAAGATGAGGTGCGCTTTATCGAGGAAAAGCTGGGCCTGAAATATTTTGTGGAGAAAATCAAGTATCCCTGGCGGGGCTGGCTGCGGCTTTTCCATCATGTTCCTATCATGAACAAGCAGGCGAACGCGCTGATCTCTAAATACAAAATATCAAAAGTCATCTATCATGTGCTGCATGAAGGCACCAAGCGCGTCGTCATTGAAGCGAAAATTCATGTGCCGGAGAAAGTGACTTTGCTTCTCGTCCATCTGGCCCGCTTTGAGAAAGCCCGGGAGAAGCAGATGGAAGAGCTGGTGCGCATTGTGAATGGAATCCCTACCCCGATCATCCTGATGGGCGATTTCAATACGTACCATGGAGAGCAGGAGATCAAACAGCTGCTGAAAAGAACTACGCTCCGGGACAAAGTGAATCTGGACAAGCATTCCCGGCATGTCACATTGCCCGTCTGGCATCCTTCCAAACGGCTCGATTACATCCTGACATCACCAGAAATCAAAGTCCATCGCTATTCCGTGCTGCATTTTCATTTCTCGGACCATCTGCCGCTGCTGGTGGATTTTACGGTGAAGAAAAGGGGTTCTGAGAGAAACAGGAGATAGCAACTCCGTCTTGAACGCACAAATCGAAGCTTTAATAAGCGAAAAAAACTTTCTCTCTTTTTGTGAACAAAATCATCGCTGCCATCCTGCTGGCCGGCTTTGGAGCACAAACCATCAAGTTGATTCTCTACTGGTTCCACCACAAGAAGCTGAGCAGGCATGATCTGGTTGTTACCGGAGGCATGCCCTCATCGCATGCTGCTTTTGTGGTAGCTCTGGCAACGATCCTTTATCTGTTGGAAGGGACCAGCAGCACCTTTGCGGTCAGTCTTGTCCTCGCCTTCATTGTCATCCGCGATGCTTTAGGCGTCCGCCGTTCCGTCGGCCAGGGGGGCAAGGAAATCCAGCGCTTGCTGCGGCTGCACAAGCTCAAATCACGGTTCCATTACTCGATGGGGCACAAGCCGGAAGAGGTGGTCGTGGGCGCTCTTATTGGCATCGCTGCGGCATTGTCGGTGTATTTGTTTTTCTGAAAGAAAGATAATGCGTGTTATGTGGCCTGAAGGGGAGTTATTTTTTAGCCCCGTACTTAATCCATAATTTTTTGAAAAAAGGCAAGGATAATGTCGAAAACACAAAACCAGCTGTTGGCACAATAGAATTGATGAATGGTTTTGGCAATTGAGCAACAACGAAAAATAATACAATAGTGATATATGTTAAAACAGCGATAATTATTTTTCTTGTCAAACTTGTTTCCCAAGATTTATCTAATTCGACTTTCTTGTTTCTTTGCTCAATTGCCTCAAGCCTTTTTTCAACATCACTCATATGAATAAGATTCTCTGTTTAAGTTCATAAATTTTCCTGTTTAGGGGCTTAGAAATACCACTTTTCGACATACTGCAAGGCCGTTCCTTTAAAGGCCCGGACTCGCTCTGCGGCATTCTGATACTGCGGCTGGGTTTCTCGCGCCCCTTTGAGGATTCTTCCCAGATCAGAATCATTAGTGAAGAGAGCGACCAATTCGCCGGGATGCGCAACTGCATAACCCAGTGCTGCTTCCACCAGCCGGAAGTCGGTGTTTGAGTACATCTCATTCCGCTGCACTGCAGCAAAGGCGCCCCCATACTGCTGTAAGGTGGTCTGCAGGCGCCGCAAGTCGCTGCGGAAAGCATCGAGAAGATGCAGGGCCGCGACATGATCATCCCCATCGCCGGCTTCTTCCATCTCTTCATATAATTGGGAACGCTTCAGGGTAAGGTCATTGCTTCTCCTCGACCGGCGGCTGGATTTTCCCGCTGCACCTTGGCGAACGGGCTTGAGAGTGCGTTTTTTTTCCGGCTCTTTTCCCCAGCGGAGAACTGATTGCAGATGCTCTTCAAACTGCCGCACTTCTTGCAAGACTTCCGGCAGCGTATACACTTTGGCATCCGTAACCAAGTGCTGCAGGCGCCACTGGAGCACCTGATGGCCTTCCTGGACAAGCGCTTTCAGCGCATGCAATGACGAGCTTCTGCTGGCATCGTACAGATCTTTGGCGAACTCCCTTCTGCCCGGATAGTAATCTAAGAAACACGTATCGACGAGAGCAAGCTGGCATTCGCTGAGGACATCTTCAAGTGCATATTCGACTATTCCGTTGCGGGTATGGGGGTGGAGCATGTTTTTTTTGGAGTCACTTCTTTTTTTATCTTTATCTTCCCGTTCTGATATGCCCATCTTTCAGGACTTCGTACACCAGATATCGCCCATTGGCCAAGCTGCCGCTCATGCCCGGCGAATCGCAGAACATATTGGCGAAATTGGGATGGCGAGTATCCCGAGCGATGATGTAATCATCATAGCCTTTGATTTTTACCTGGATGCCCACTTGATCTTCTTGGAGATCTTCCACCCGCAGCTGCGGAAAGAGCAGGTGAATTCTCTCGATAAACGCTTCTGGGCCACAGCGATCGGTGGTGTAATCTGTCTTGCTTTCCACTGGACGGCCGAGCGGCCCCAGCAAAACAGTGTTTCCGATATGCGCAGTGCCATCAGCACCCATATCAAACGTAGGCGTCAGATGGACGCCGGCCATGGCTTTCTGGTTCCCCCATTGGTCGTACATGCCAGGAATGGGCTGCGGCACGGGATAGACATTCATGCCATTCATCCATAGTTCTGGCCGGGACTTTTTATTAAACTTCATGAACTCCCCGCGCAAAGGCCGGATGACATGTGGGAACTCAGGATTCACCCAGCGGGCCACTTCGTCCGCAAATAATCCCGCGGCGTTGACGACCAGGCCGGCCCGCACTTCGTATTCCATATCGTCCTGCAGGATCTGCAAGATAAAATCATCGCCGTCGGGAATGATATTTTTCACCCGCGCTTTTCTCAGCACTATGCCTTCTTTTTTCTCCACAATCTTAGCCAGGTCCCGCACATATGTCGCTGCATCAATGATGCCAGTTTGCTTGGTATGAAATCCCGCAATAGCTTCGACATTTGGCTCCAATTCTCGAATGGCTTCCCGTGTGAGATACTCGATATCGACGCCTTTTTCTTTGGCGCGCCCGTACAATCCCTGCAGGGATGGAAGCTCTTCTTCGCGGGTGGCGACGATCAGCTTGCCCGTGTTAGCATAGGGAATGCCATGCTCCGCCGCAAATCGCTTCAGCAGCGGATTAGCCTGCAGGCATAATTGTGATTTTAGGGAATCACGTGGATACTGATACCCGGAATGCGCTACTCCAGAATTTCGGCCGGATTGCTCCTCACCAAGAAAGCTGTGCTTTTCAAAGACGACCACGGTGCTTCCGAGCTGGCGTTCCACGCTGTACATCGCAGTGGTCAGGCCGCTTACGCCACCGCCCACGATGGCGAGATCAATGGTTTCCATGGTGGTTTAC
>CAZOPZ010000005.1:23857-37783 GCA_964582035.1 uncultured Methanosarcinales archaeon
TCTCGATATGAGTCATCGATCTTGACGAGCGGAATCTCCACCGGCTTGAGACCTCTCTCTTTAGCTTTTTCAGCAATGAGTTTCTGCCGTTCTTTCGCAACATCTTTAGCTTGTTCGTAGACATAGGAGCCGAGGTTGGTGGCGACGGGGATGAGGAGGAAAGCGGGGTTGACGAGACCAAGGGTTATGTAACCACCCATGATGGAGACTAGCCCCAATATTGTACCACCCACCCCTACCAATTCCGAAATTTCTGATCCCCCACTCTCTTCTTCTTTAAACATCCTATTGGCTGAAGGTAAAACATGCACCGCGCAAACCCCTATGGCTGCAAAAAGAGGGATTTCGTAGAATGATTTTATAATAGGTTTGAACTTAGGGCTAATTTTTGATAGAAGCATCTCTCCATACGTCGGCACTTCCCTTTCCACTATCTTCATCGAAATCTCTTCCGCCAAGTCCCCCAGCTCCAGTAATCTTTTAGCCGCCCTTTCCACATCCAACCGCGCTTCCAAGTCCGGCTCGGTCATGCTTTTGAGAATCTTCCGCAAGTTACGTGGTGCTTTCAGCTTACCAACATCAAGGCGCCCTTTCTTCGTCAAAGCATCGATGGGACGCAGTCCCGTCAGCGCATAAAACAGCGTTGCGCCCAAAGAATACACATCGCTCTTGGGATCCAGCTTGCCGTTGAGAAAGTCCGGAGGCATATAACCGCTGTAATTCTCGACAATCGTCGA
The DNA here is from genome assembly GCA_964582035.1 of uncultured Methanosarcinales archaeon. GTDB lineage: Archaea > Nanobdellota > Nanobdellia > Woesearchaeales > GW2011-AR9 > JAUYQE01. Next base: position 24,595 of record CAZOPZ010000005.1, read on the forward strand.
GCCGTCAGCAGGATACACCAGCTTTCCACCGACGGTGGAATAGTCGATGAGCCGCAGCTTTCCGTCTTTGCCGAGAACCAGATTAGAAGGCTTGATGTCTCGATGGATGACATTTCGCGCATGCACATACTGCAAAATATCCAGCGCCTGCAACGCGATATGCACGCCTTCCTGCGAGGTTAAGCAGCGTTCTTCTTCGACGAGCGTCTGCAAATTTTTCCCGTCAACGTACTCAAGAACCAGATATTGACTGTCTTCGCGATCCATGCGGTCAATAAATCGGGGAATTCCCGGATGGCCGGGTTCGCTCAGCTGCTCCAAAACCGATGCTTCGCGCTCGAACAATTCCCGGGCTTTCCAGTTGCCGATAAGATCAAGATTGGACTTCTTGACACAGACGTCTCGGCCTCGGGCATCGGCGCCTTTGTACACGATGGCCGTGCTGCCTCTCCCCAGCTCATGGGTGAGCGTATAGCGTCCGACGGAAAGGCGTTCATCTAATGATCTCATGAACCCCGTAACAGGCCCATACTTTAAAAATGTTTGCACAATAGTACTACTCTCAAGAAGTCCAAAAATTACCGGCATTTTTCTTTCACAAAAGGAACTGGCCACTCCTCTGGATAGCAGAAAAATGCGGTTGTCTTTTACCGGGATTATATGGGGAATAATTTTTTTACCGGGATTCCCGGGAAGAGTACTATCATTACCGGGATTCCCGGAGATTTCAGCTTTTCTCAAAACTCCGTCAGCTTCTTCTCGACGGCATAATGCACCAACGTAGTATTCCCGCCGTCACCGGATACTTTTTCCGTGCGGATATACCGGCCATCATGCAGCTTGGCAATCCGCCGCTGGAAGCTCTTGTAGCTCAAGTCTTTTCCCGACGCCATATACCGGTCATAGAGCTCTCCCATCTTCAGGCCGCTCTGCTCTTTCACCAGCTGCAGCAGGTCTTGCGCCTCATCATCAAGGTCTTCTTTTGGCTTGATGTGAAAATCATCCACTTTGCGCACGGCTTCCCCCACATGCACCAGCGTGATCTGCCGGGCACTTTTCTCTTCTGCAATCCGGCCCGCTTCCTGCATCAGGTACAGGCCGACGCGCACATCCATGGTTTCCGTGCATCTCTCCACCAGTTCTTTAAATGCTTCTTCATCCCAGCAGCCCTGCACGAAAGCATAATCCCGCCGTAGCTTAAGAATGCCGGCGATCTCCTGCTCGTTGTACGTGCGGAACGCTAGGAACTCCGGTGCCAGCCGGCTGCGGATGCGCTCGTCAAAATTCGTATAGCTGTCCCGATAATTAGTAATCAGGAAAATGGCTTTGCGGTAAGTGTCTTCCAGGATCGTATAGAGAAAATCCGTCTCTTCCAGCTTGTCGATCTCATCAAACACAAACACCGCGCTCTGCTTGTTCAGCTTGTTCTTGATCAGCGCAAAGAGTTCGGATGTTTTCTTGTTCTGCAGGAAGGCGAAGCCCAGCTGCTCACCCAGGTTGTAGAAAATCTTGTACGTCGTGTTCTCCTTCCAGCAATTCACGTACAGCGGGGTGACGGTATCAGTCTCTCCTTCCAGCTCACGCAGCACATGCTTGCAGGCAGTGGTTTTTCCTATGCCTGGAGCGCCATACACAAACAGGTTCCGGCCCGTCTGGCCTTGCAGCAGGGGGCGTATGGCGATCGCAAAGCGCTGCTGCTCGCTCTCCCGGTACTGCATCACTTTGGGCTGGAAATCAAAATCCAGCATGACCGTATCGCGGAACAAAGACTCGCCGGAACGGAGCATCTCTTTAAAGAGGGGCATGGGACGGAAAGAAAGTTTATGTTATATTAAGGTTGTGTAAGAAAAAAGGTCAAAAAAGCGAAGCAGAATGGGCTTACAACACAACCTCTTCCAAATCTTCCGGCTCTTCAACGACCGCATCTGCCACTTTCGCTTCCCCGCCGGAAGCATGCCCCCAGGTGACGAAGACCGCCTGCGCTTTTATCTTCTTGGCAGCCTGCAGATCGCTCTTTTTATCGCCGATAAAGAAGAAAACGCGGCCATGCTCTGCCTGCAGCTTTCGTAACTGCTCTTCTGCACTCACTCCCAGCATGGGCGGCTGGCCAAAGATGTGATCAAATTCCAACGGAATTTCCGCAATCTGCAGCATGCCGGAAATGATGTCCGTCCGCACGCCGGAAACGATGGCCAGCGTATAGCCGAGCTCCTGCAGCCGCTGCAGTTGCTTGAGCATCCCTTCCGGGAGTATTTCCTGCCGGTATTTCTTCGCAGCCATGAACATACCAATCTGAAAGAGGGTCGTAGCGATCTGGTTCTGTACCGCTTCTCCGGAAAGCTCGATGTCTTCTTTCGCATTTGTGGTGTACTGGAGGCGCATGCTGGGTGTTATTCCGGTGAGCATTTCCACAAACTCGCGGTTCACTTGATACAGCGTATCGGGATGCGCGTGCTCTGCGGCTTTGGGGAGGGAACGCTTCAGCACTTTGGCCCGGAATTTGTTGGCTTCTTCGATTATCGATGCGCGGATCAGCGTTCCGGCGAAATCAAAGGCGACGATACGGTTAGGCATGGGATGAGAGAAAGAAAACGGTTTATTAAACGTTACGGTTCATTTGGAAGCTACCAAGCAGTTACTCCGTGCATGGAGAGGGGGATTTGGGGCATTCTCTACATCCTCCCATAATGCCGCAGCACCTCTGCAAATGACCAAGGCTTGGCATCCTCCCGGGAAAAGCCCAGCGCTGCAACGTACCGATACACCTCGCCGAGCGTGGGGGCTTCAATCTCCAGAAAGGTCGGGATGTCGGGAAACGTATCCAGCTCAAAGTGAACCGCTCCGGCTGCAGGATCGGCTAAGCAGTACGACCGGCGGTGTTTCTGTACCTGTCGCTGTTCCTGCAAGCCCAGCCCCTCTAAAATCTGCCGGGTTATTTCCGGATCGCTGACGAGAACCTGATATTCCTGCCTGATTTTTGCCTCGGCATCATCGGCATCTTCCTGAACTTTAAGCGCCAATTCGGTAATCTCTCCCACCCGCCGGAGCCGCAGCACTTTCTGCTGCTGGTGCAAAGAAGCATCAGGAAAATCGAAGTACACAGCAGCCACTTCTCCATCAAAGATGCATGCTGCGCCAAACTGCTGCAATTTTTTTTCGATGCCCGCAACATCGACTTCAAGAATTTTTATTTCAATCTCTTTCATGAGCGTTTATGGTGTTTCTTCCGGGATTTTGCTTCTTTCTTCGCTGCAACTTTTTTTCTTTTCGTTCCTTTTTTCTTTCCAATCTCTTTCACGCCGCCCATATACGGCCAGAGCGCTCGCGGAATCTTGACGGTGCCGTGCTTGGTCTGGAAGTTTTCAATGACCGCTACGAGAGCCCGAGGCGTGGCCAAAGCGGTATTATTCAGCAGATGCACGTACTCTTTTCTCCCATCTTTGCGGAGTACTCTAGTATTCAGCGTGACAGCCTGATAATTGAGGCAATTGCTGCAGGACGTCACTTCCCGATAGGCGCCTCTCTTGTCGTTCTGCCCGGGCAGCCAGGCTTCAATGTCATACTGCAGCGACTGCTTGTTGCCGATGTCCCCGCTGCAGATAGTAACGACACGGTACGGTATCCCGAGCTTCTGGAAAATGGATTCGGTAAGCGCCTGTATCTCTTTAAAGTATTTTGGCGAATCTTCCGACAGGCAATAGACGACTTGCTCCACTTTATCAAACTGATGGACGCGGAATACGCCCTTGGTGTCCCTCCCGTGCGCACCGGCTTCTTTGCGGAAGCAGGTACTTATGCCGCCTATTTTCAGCGGCAATTCTTCTTCACGGAGCATCTGGTCTTTCTTTAAGGCCACGAGGGGATGCTCGGACGTGCCGATTAAATACAAATCTTCGCCTTCGATCTTGTAAATCGTGTCCTGGAACTCTGCCAGATTAACCCCCCCCTCCAAAGCCGCTTTGTTGAGCATGAATGGGGGAAACACCATCGTAAAGCCTTTTTTCACGAGCATATCGATGGCAAACCGCTGCAAAGCCAGATGCAGCAGGACCGCTTCGTTCTTCAGATAGTAGAACCGGGCTCCGGATGTGCTGGCTGCAGTATCCAGATCGATCAGATCAAGTGCCTGGCCCAGCTCGATATGGTCTTTATGCAGAAAATTAAATTTTTGAATTTTGCCCCATTTTTTGAGCTCTTTGTTTTCCGTTTCATCTTTCCCTACGGGCACGCTTTTGTCCAGAACATTGCCTACTTTTTTGAGCAACTGGTCGCGCTGCTGCAGGAATTCCTGCGCTTGATATTCCCCCTGCTTAATGTCTTCCACCACCTGCCGCATCTGCTGGATTTTTTTCTGGGCGAGCGCTTCGTTCTTCTGCTTTTTAGCCTGATTGATGTCTTCAGAGACCACATTGCGCTGGTGCTTCAGCTTCTCCACGTCCTGCAGCATTTTCCGCCAGCGCTCATCTGCCATAAGAACATCATCGACCAATTGCGGATCCCGATTCCGCTTCTTCTCGGACGCTTTAACGATATCCGGATGTTCCCGGACGAAATGGATGTCAAGCATGGCAAAACAACCCCCTCTACTTATATAAAACTTACGAGTTCTTTAGCATTCTTGACCATTTTTACTGGATTCTTTACTGTTTTCCAGAGGTTATTTCCCACTTCATAAAAGAAAACATATATAAATAAAAGATGCCCTTCTTCTCTCCGAAAAAGAGGATGGTACGATTTCCAGGGATTATAGTAATTTTGCTTCTCATTCTTCCAGCTCTGGCGCTCGCCGATGAATTGACGGACACCGAGTGCGTGGTTGATGAAGAATGTGCGTATGTGTATGGCGAGGGAATGAGCTATTGTACGGAAGGCTTCTGTGCGCTCATCACGGAAGATGGTGGCGCGGGGGGAGCAGATGCTGCAGAAGCAGACACTGCCGATACCGAAACCCCGGCAGCGCCTGCGATTAACGAGTCCGTCATCCAGGGGCTGCAGGATGAGCTCCTCGCTTTGCGGAGCGCTTCTGCTTCAGTGGAGTCACGAGTCAAAGCTTTAGAAGATTTTTCGCTGGCCTTGCGGGACGAAGTGCAATCCACCCAGGCCCAGCAAGGGATTCAGCAGCAGCAAGTGGACTCTTTGAAAGAACAGAACACCAATCTCCAAGCAACCGTTGATGAAAAAGTTGGTGCAGTAGCCACCGGTTTAGCCGCAACTCAGACCGATGTGGAAAGCTTGAGCATTGATGTTGAGAAAGAGCGCAGCTTCACCAAATTCCTGACGGGATTCTTCATCTTCCTGGTTGTTTTAGGAGCGACGATAACGGTTCTTTACTTTGTCCTAAAAAAAGGAAAACGGCAGGAAACCCGACAGCAGGAAGGCCGGGAAGTGCAGCCGGAAATCGCCCAGTACATTACCACGCACATCCAGCAAGGGAAGAAATATCCAGATATCAAAGCGCAGCTGCTGCAGGCCGGCTGGGCGGAAGATGACATCCAATGGGCATACAAAGAAACCATGCGGCAGAATTACCAGAAGTATAAGCAAGGAAGTGCAAGGCCTTCCAGTAGGCGAAGCACGGGCTGGGATGCGGATACGAAAAAAAACCTCAGCATCGGCATCGTTACCGTGCTGCTGGTCGTCGGCATCATTGTTCTGCTGCGCGGCGTGACGACGGGGCAGGCCATCCGGTTTGGAAGCATCGGAGAGCTCGATACCGCGGTTGCCGAAGCGCTGGAACGAAACCTAGCGACGAATGCATTTTATCCATTGATCCCCTTTGTTGATATGTGCATTCAGGTGCAGGACGGCGAGAAGAGCGTTTCGTATCATCTCCTTAAGACATCCCGGGGAGACACCATGGAGCCGGTAACCCTGAACTGCGATGCTGATCCTAATTACGACTTTGCCGCAAAATTCCTCACCTGGCAGAGCTTTGAATTTGTAACGAACGATCTCACGTGTGCAAACCTGCAGCAGGTGAACGGCCTGGCGAAGAATGTCGTTGTCCTGCCTTCTCGGTATGTATTGCCCGGCTTTGCTTTGAATCCGGCCAAGAATCCTGGCATCTATTGTCCGGCACTAAAATCCTGCGTCTCGGAACGGGAATTGGCTTTAGCAGGAGTTGATTGCAGCAAGACCATCACTGCAAAAACGAGAAGCGTGACGACCGCACGGACGATACAGCCGGCAGGAACGCAGTTGCCAAGAGCGCGGTAAACGAGCAACGTTTATAAACTTCTTTTTCTTTTAGTATCCTATGGTCGAGTTTGGCAGCGGCCGGCAGTACGCCCATCCCATGGACCGCGAATACGGGCATCCTTCAGCAGGAGATACGGCGACGAATGATGTGGGTGTCGGCATCAAAGATATCGGCTTCAGTTTGGGATTGGGGCCCGTGCAAAATGTGCAAGCACTTGCCGCGAAAATGCGCCCGGGAATGAAGAAGCTCGAGTTGACTTTCATGGGCATGGGCAAGGGCAATGCCCAGGCGCATACGCCGGGCATGTACGGCTCGAAGCAGCGGCAGGCGCTCAAAGAGTTGCAGGCCGCCAATAAGTTTGATTTTACGACACACGCCAGCGTCGGCATCATGGGATTGGCTGGCATGGACCAGCGCGGGAATTTCAGCAAAGAGCACCGCGATCGGGCCGTCGATGAAATTAAAAACGCCATCGATTTTGCGGCCGATGTTACGCAAGGCGGCCCTGTCGTCGTGCATAGCGGCGAGTTCATCCGCCCCATTGCGGACGCGGAATGGAATCAGGAAGGGCCGTGGGCAAATAAATTTCATTTCTATGGCGGCGAGGAAGACGATGTCGTCTACCGTGTGGGGGATGGGCGCAAGGGGGAAACTTTGACGGGGATCCCCAAAAGCCGCAAAGTCGCTCGCCCCGTCTGGAACCGCTACGAGCCGGAGAATGAAGAGGTTTGGGGGCGGCATAAGGGGGGGGAATATCGTGATGCAAAAGGCAATGTCGTGAAGCCCGGCGACTTTATTGATTATGAAGACCACAAAGTCCTGGAACTGAACAACAAAGTGCCCCGCTTTAATGCCAAAACGGGAAAATTCGATATCCAACAGATGGGCTGGAAAGAACTGAAACAAGAATCCGAAGAGATGACCCAGCGGGCCAAAGAAGAGTTCCATAAATTCTCATCATATTCTTTGAACGAGCTGGAGAAAAATCCGCCCGAAGCGTTTCAGGACTCGCCCTGGCGGGAGCGGATCTTGGATGTGAAAAGGCGTCATGGCACTGTCCATGATGAGCTGCTGGACATCAAGCCGGAAGAAGCAGCCATCATCGCCGCGCTGGAAACGAATGCGGCGCAAGACAAAGGCTGGGGCTTCCATTACAGCCAGCAGTTTGAAGCGCATAGAAAAGAGATAGAAAAAACAAAAAAAATGGTTGAGCAGACTCAGATTACTATCGAACGGTCCAGGAAAGAAGGCGTCCCGCAGCAGATTATAGAACAACTGCAAGAGGAGCTACGAAGGAGAGTAAGCCCCGAAGAAGCCCTCATGATCCTTCAGCAACAGGTCATAAAAGGGAAAGAGGGAATAGACCATGGTCGCCGGGCGCTCCAGGAGTTCAACCAGTCCTCTTCCGCTGCCTGGGCGAGAGCCGAAGAGACCCGAGAGCGCATGCGCCATATCGAAAGTGCGCCCTCCTATGCTTTGCGGCAGAGCTATGAAGCGTACGCGCAAGCTGCCATCGAAGCCATGAACAAAAGCAATGAATTAGCCAAAGCCGGAACTTTGAAGCGGCCGTTCGGCGTGGCGGTGGAAAATCTTTTTCCCGAAAGCTATGGCGCGCATCCCGATGAATTGATCCATCTCGTCGAAAAAAGCCGCGAAGCCATGGTGCACCGCCTCAAGAAAGAGAAAGGCATGAGCGAAGCGCAGGCGAAAAAAGAAGCGGAAGAGCATCTCTATGCCACGTTTGACACTGCCCATTGCAATATGTGGTGGAAGTACTGGAAAGAAGACCCCCACAAGACCATGGGCCAGAACAAAGAGGAGTTCAATAGCTGGATGCTTTCCCGCGTCGAAGAGATGGCCAAGAAGAAAATCGTGGGGCACTTGCATCTTGTCGATAATCAGGGCTATGCCGATGACCATCTGGCTCCGGGCGAGGGCAATGCGCCCGTCGACCAAGCGTTGAAGATCTTCAAGAAGCACGGCTTCAAAGGCGATATTGTCGTCGAGCCGGGCGCTGATTTCACGATGGATGTTTCCGGCACGCATACGCTGCTGAAAGCCTGGCGGCATTTTGGCTCACCAGTGTATGGCAGCGGCTTTGGCAAGCGAAGCTGGGAAGATGTCGGCTACAGCTACTTTGGGCAGAACCAGCCGCCATACTTTGTGTTCGGCGGGTATTCGCCGTCCGAAGACTGGACCATGTGGAGCGGCGTGCCGCTGGAGTGAATGAAAAAAAGTTCTTTAACGGGGGTTGTGAATAATTAGAGTTATTCAATGTCCCCTATCCAATAATCTGCTTTTCCTGCAGTTCTCTCCGTACCTGCTGCACATCCTGAAACAAAATGCCATCTATTCCCACTTCCTGAGCTGCAGCCACATAGCGAGGCATATCGTCAATAAAAAGGGCTTCCGCAGCTGCAACCCCCGTTCGTTCCAACGCAAGGTGATATATCTCTGGTTCGGGCTTCTTGCAGCCCACTTCACAGGAGAAGATTTCTGGCCCAAAGAGATAAAAAATATTACGCTTTCGATTAACCCGCACGTGCGGAGGAATCGTATTCGAGAGGACCGGAGTCTTATACCCGAGATGCTGAAGCTCTTCGACGAGAGAAAGAACGCCATAATCAACTCTTGAAAGCTCCAAATATTTTCTGGTCCAGAAATCGTGATATCCTTCCGGAAGCGCTGCAAGCCCAGTTCTCTCTCTAAAGCGTTCCCAGAATTCCTCTTCGCCACATTTTCCCGTCTGAAAATCCGGAAGCAGCTGCATTACAACGTTTGCCGTCAGCTCGTAAGGAAGCTGGCATGAGGAGGCAATGTCCTCGAGCGTTATCTCCAAGGCCGGATCGTGAAGAAAAACTTTTCCGCAATCGAAGATGACGGCACGATAAGGAGCCATAGTGAAATCTCAACAAACGCAAAGAAAACAGGCTTCTTAGCTTATTAACCTTTCGAGAACATTCAAAAAATCTCAAAGATCAAAAAACCGGCCCTTGATGGGCCGGAAAGAGGGTTTTTGGGTGTTTACTAAACTTCCGTTGATAGAGGAGATAGACCAATTCGTCCGTCGTTAAGCTCTTGACAAATCGTTGCAATCGCTGCAGTTCGCTCATGCGCATCACCTCTGGCAAAAAGAGAAAGAAAGCGCCTTTATAAGCGCAGGGAACCAGCAGTCTTGAGGCAGATTCCGAAAACTCGTCCATAAAGTTTTTAAAGTAACGATAAGGGTTTGCTACTTGAAAGTAAAATTAGAGAAAAATAAAACGTATTCAAGAAGTAGGAGGAATGGTTTTGCATGTATCAATTGTTTAGCACACCGGGATGGTTTAACGGGTGGGATATCGTCATTGAGAGTTTCGGCTTCATTGTTGCTTTGTTCATTGCTTTGTTCAGCTGGCGCATCTATCGCCTGCACAAGGAGAACCGCTTTGCATATTTCTCTCTTGCTTTCATTCTAGTGGCCTTGGGCCTGTTGGTCAAAGCGGGAACAAGTTCCATCCTTTACTTCACGCCGGTGCGCGATGTGGCCGCTGATGTTTTACGCCCGGTTGCGGGAGCGGGGCTAAAGTTCTCTTACCTCTGGTATCGGAGCGGCTTCCTGCTGCATATGATCCCGATGCTAGGTGCCTGGCTGCTGCTATTTTTCGTCTCGCAGAAATCGCGGGCGAGATTGCACAAATTCCACGAAGTGACACAGATTGCGCTGTTTATTTACTTGATCCTGCTCATCAGCATCGTCGCGAATTTTAAGTATTTTGTCTTTTATCTGACGAGCTCCGTGCTGCTAGCGCTCATGGTGTTAAATTATTACAAGCATGCCCTCAATCTTCCCAAGAAAACCAATTCGCTGCTGGTCATGCTGGCCTTCCTGCTCATCCTGCTCGGCAATATCTTTTTTGTCTTTGTCTTTTTGCAGAACGGATTATATGTTATCGGAGAATTGTTCCAGTTAGCTGGATTCCTGCTCCTCTTATATGTGTATAGTGCGGTTATCCGGCGGTAAATGACTAGAAGAAATAAGAGAGCAATACCAAACAACGAATCAGAAGAATACCGAAAAACAACAAACCATGGCAACCCGACGATCACGCTTGGAACTGGTCTTTGACATCCTTTCCTCTATCCAGAACAAAGGAGGCATTATCAAGCCCACGCACCTCATGTACAAATCCAACCTTTCCCACAAGCTGTTGAATAACTATCTTGAAGAGCTTATCGGAAAGGAGCTGGTGCTTATTGAAGAGCAGATTGTGCGGAAGAAGAAAGCGCCGACAAAAACTATTCGCATCACGGACAAAGGATTGACGTTCTTGGCGGAATTCCGGCGGATTCGGGAATTCACCGATGCGTTTGGGCTTTGAGGAGAAGAGAATATGAGAAAAAAGCGGTATGAACAAGAATACGGTCCTCAGAACCTGAAAGAGCAATTTGAAGAATTGAAAGATTTCTCGGATGACGTAGTGAGATATCTACTACGCCCGTCAATTTTGGAGTTTTACGATCGGGTACCGGCAGAAGTTACTGATTGCCGGATAGTTGGAGTTAGTGACAACATAGATAGGGCTCTTTTTGTTATAGGTGGCAAAATTGTTTCCTGTTGTTTTTTTGATAATAATTGTTCTCGGGGCTATGGTGATCTAAGCTTTGAGGGAGACGAAGAGCCCGTTAAAAAAACGGTCGCTTATTTTAGAGACACTCTACAAAAGGTTGGTTTAGATCTGCTCATTAAAGTTGCTAAAACGGAATTAGAAAAGAGAGTTGGGTATAACCGCCGGCCAGAGGTTTCCCGAGGGTGGTCTCATGAGGAGGAGGAACAAGCTCGAAAACTATATCGGTTAGAGGGTGATTACCTCAGCCTAATGATTAAGAGGAGAGAGGAGATGAAGAGAAGTGAGTGGTAGAAAAATATCAGAGAGCACTCGGAACCATTTAAGAATGCACAAAATGAACAACAGAGTTAAGAAATTTCTGGCTCATTTTCGTTCCCCCAACTAGTTTATGGAACCTAAACAACGCATCATCGTCGGCGTGGACGAAGCTGGCCGGGGACCGGTGCTCGGCCCCTTAGTTCTCGCCGCCTTGGCTTTCAAGGAAGAAGACATCAAGAAGCTGGAATGGCTGGGCGTCAAAGACAGCAAATTGTTGAGTTCTCAAGTCCGGGAAGAATTGTTTGACCGCCTCCGGGAAATCGTCCACGATTTTCGCGTTGAAGTGATTGAGCCCGATGCCATCGACCTCTCGGTGAATGCGGAAGAGACCAACCTCAACTGGCTGGAAGCGGAAACGTCTGCTCGCTTAGTCTCCGAACTGCAGCCCGATCTCATCATTCTCGACTGCCCCAGCCCTAATACGGCCGCGTACCGGGATTACGTGCTGCAGCGCCTCAGCGAAGGCGTCCGGAAGCAGGCGGAATTAAGAGCCGAGCATAAGGCGGACGTCAACTATCTCGCCGTTGGCGCTGCATCCATCATCGCCAAAGTCATCCGCGACAGGACCATCGATAAAATCAAGGCGGACATCGGCATAGACTTTGGCTCCGGCTACTTGACCGATCCCAAGACGCAGGATTTCCTGAAGAATCACCACGAACAATATGCGCATCTCTTCCGCAAAAGCTGGAAGTCCTACAAGAACGTGGAAGAAGAGAAAAAGCAGAAGAGCTTGACAGAGTTTTAGAGGGAATAGAGTTTGCAGTGCAATAATTCTTAAAAGCGACTACTCTCAGAACTTTTACTATGCTTAAAGAAGACCCGGATGAAACGCCAGAACAGCCTGAAAGGGTACGGTACATTAGCGGCGGAACGCTAGCTCTCAGTTTCGGAACTATGCTCTTCGGCACCTGCCTTGCTGACCAGTGTGTGGTTGACGGAATAGAATACCGGTTAACGACGATAAACGAAACCCTCCAAGAACAAAGGAGCTCTCCGGAGCTTATCCAAGAGAACGTGAACGTTATTGGCGGGCCTGCCGTCGAAAGCTTCTACGAGATTAACGGACAGAGAGCGTACATTATCGTTGACGGGCAGCCGGTAGAGTTCTACCATCCTGAAGGGCTGCCGGCGCGGTAGGAAAAATCGCAACTCTTTATTCCAACAGCTTTTTCTTCTTCTCGGCTACCTGAAGATAATTTTCTGAAGAAACGATAGGCTTTCCGATCCGTTTCTCTGCGTCTTTCCGGGCATCTCCAGCAACTTCCCCGCCTTCCTTTGCAGCTTCTTGGTTCTGCCCGAACCCTTGCGCATCTTTAGTTTTGGTGATTTCCGTCGTCACCTTTTCTCCCAGCATGGAGAAGATCAATTCCAAGTCGTTCATGTGGTCACGGAGGTTCTCTCGTTTCAGTCCTTTGAACTTCTGGTATTCGCTGGGGATCATGCCGAACGTGGCTTTGGAGATCTCCGCAGTGAGAATAGCATATTCACGCTCCGTACCGACGCCTCTCTTTTTCCACTCGTCTGTTAACTCATCTCGTATGGCAATTCCCCGAACTCTTTTTTCTATCCAATCATCAGAGTAGCCCTTAGCTTTGTAAAGCTCTTTCATCCGTTTTTGCGCAAGTTCGGGGTCTTCTATTTCTTGTACTCTTTCGTAGCCGACTTTTGCTAGCCAAAGCTTGAAAGGTTCAGCTTTTTTTGAAGGAATCGACTGGACAATACGAAATAACATTTCAGTACTAGCACAGTCCGTTTCGTAGGATTTTCCATCAGAAGAAGGCAATTTCAGTTGTCGACAAAATGTCGATAACTCAATCCCACTGGTTTCTTGTTCCCGTTTCTTTAATCGATACCAATAATCTTTGGGGTCAATACTATCCGTCAAAGCGCCAATAATATCAACCACAGAGAAAAACCACTGATTCTCCTGCCAAAGACGCCTTATGCTCTTACTCTCGAAGACTACCAATGCCTTGTTTTGTTCCATGCAGCTTCACCTCACTTTATGAGCTTAATATTTTAGCTAAAGCACCTCTATATAAACTCTGCCCGCACCTGT
>CAZOPZ010000006.1:0-20335 GCA_964582035.1 uncultured Methanosarcinales archaeon
AATCTGGTACGGCATAACTACACCAAATTGATGAGGCAATCCTGAAACGCCTGCCTGTATTTCTTCAAGCCGGTACAATGGAAAACCTGTGCCATCCAGAAGCTTTCCTTCAAGCAAAGCATCGAACTCTTCCTCTCGATACTTTGCGCTGTGATTAAGCAGCCCTTCATCGTAGGCTTGCCTGATTCTCTGAGGAGTTAAAATTCCACCACCATGAAACACCACTAAAACGGCTTCATTAGGGTGATAGAAGCGGCCTTTCGTATCAATTCCGATATTCTCTTCGCTATGCACGGTATACCATTTTTTCCAAAAGTCGTGCTTTTTATCGGCTTTTGCTTTCGCAGCGATAAATTCCGGCATGTTCGCAACATATCCTTTAGCACCAGCAAAATCTAACGTTTCTTGAAGAGCTACAGCCACACCAATGGGAGTACCATGAGCATCTGTCTCTTCACTATAAAATGTCCTGCCATTCAGAATATCACCAATACATACTGCTGTTTGCTGCACGGGTTGTGCTGTTGGGCTCATCAAGGGTTTTTGCGGCAACTCCTTCCCCGGAGTCCACTCTAAGTGCCGGATCAGTTCTCTGGGGATGATGCGTATCATGTTTTTGTATCCTCCTATTTTCGCGCGCCCCCTGCGGGGCGCTTACTGACGATGCGCCTCCGGCGCTACTACCCCGACAAAACGGCCACCAAGGTTGAGATTAAGGTTGCCGTTGAGGCCGTTATTCGTATTAAGGACGAACAGCAGGCGGCCCTGGGGCTGCTGAAAATCTATTTCTCCAAATCTGTGCCAATTTCCAAGATTCTGATTTGGGGGATGCTGTGCTTTCTCGAAATAAGCATCCAGATGCTCCAGAGTTCCAACTCTGGCCATAACCAGCTCATTTTTCATGAAATCACTCTTTACGTGATAGCCAGAGGAGCGTGATTTGGCAGTTTCTGCGGGCATCCATACTGCATACCTGCCAAAAGGATCAGGAATGCCATTTTTTACATCATCAACGGTGTACAAATCGATGCTCTCGCCAGAAGGAAGAACTCCATTCAATAAAGTAGCAAATTCAGTATCAGTGTATTTAGCGGCATATTGAGGTGTAAGCCCTTCACGGTATGCTTGCTTTATTCTCTCGGTAGTCAGAATTCCTCCGCCATGGACAGTAAGAACAATACCTTGCCCCTTTCTGACAAGCTTTCCGTTCTTGTCTATGCCCGCATTTTCCTCAGAAAACGCGGTAAACCACTTCTTCCAAAGATAATTATTTTTATCTGCTTGGGCTTTGCCAGCAACCAAATAAGGCATAGTGGCAATAATTGCATCTGAACCCCTTTGCTTCATAGCTTCCTGAAGAGCAACAGCGACACCAATATAATTGCCTTTGCTGTCTTTTTGCTCGCTGTAGAACTCTCTGCCACTATTTATCAAGGCATCAATGCTTGCTGTTCTTTGCTGTACTGGCTGAGAAGTGGGATTTACCTGAGGCTTCTGGGGAAGCTGCTGGTCCGGAGTCCACTCCAGATGCTTGATGAGTTCTCTTGGAATAATTTTTATCATCAACTTCACCTCAGGATTGAGTCTGGCCAGTACTCATCAGGATGGAGTCCAGCCGATGCTCATAAATGCTACCCCGTGCTTTCTGGCAGTCATAGAGTTCTTCAAAGGCTTGGAACGCTCTTTCTCCTTTTTCTTGGAGTGCAGCTTTTACATTGCTCTCCTGCGCTTTCGAGAAGTGCTCCATAACCACTAAGTCTGCTACTACTCTTGATCGTAAGGTAGCCTGCGCTGCGCTTCCAGCTTCACTGTTTAGCTGATCAATGCCCTGCCGCAACGTGTTGAGATATGCATCAAAGCCTTGCTCAGCTCCTGCCTGCACCGCAGCCTGCCAGAGGACTTGCCGAAGCCCGTAACCATCAGGAATATTGGCCTGCTTATGCAGCCCCGCATATGCCGTCCGGGCATCATTGACCAAAGTCATCAGTCCGCCGTAATCGGTGCCCGTAACCGTCTTGCTTTCTAAAGCTATACCCAAGCTGGCAGCGACATCGTTTATGGTAGGATCAGCATCGTAGGTCCCATTTTTGACGCCTTTGATGAACGAGAGCAGTCTGGACAAGTCCCGGATCTTGCGCAGGTCACGCCGGACAAAGCCGTGCTTGAGCGTTCCCTGTGCTTGCCGTATCTTCTGGTAATCATTATCGTCTCGTACCGTGAAATGGGGCTGTACGCCGCCCTGCTGCATCAATTCCGCATTTCTTTCGTATGTCTCTTTGGGATCGGTGCCGACATATCCCAAAGCCACATCTAAGAATTCTCTAGCTTCACCATCAAGCGCAGTGGCAAACTGTTCAGAATCAGCAATGGTCGGATAATGCTCCCTCCAGCCACCTTTGAGGCCGGTTCTTTTTCCAAACTCTGTCCAGAACCAGTCATGAAGGCTTCCTGCACCACGCTTCTCCAGTTGGCTTGAGCCGGCTTCGGCAACGCCATTAGGAAACTTGAACTTGAGGAACCGGTTTTCTCCGGCGATATCCAGCTCCAGCGCAGCGCTGTGCTGGGCATCCGCGGGGTTCATCGCGGCAATGATAGCTAGGCTTTTATAGCGATCCGTGCCGGGAATAGGGAGGCGCAAGTAGCCAGTGTCTCCATTGACATGAACAACGCAGTCAACGACTTGGAAGACCTCGTTGCTGTCTCCCCGGTTAATCTCGTCAATGAAAAGAGCGCCATATCTCTGGCACTTTTCTTGGTCAATCCTGGTTTTTGGAACACCATTCTCCAGCGAGGTGGTCGTAAACGGCTCCAGGGCGGAACTTCCCAGAACTCCTCCGGAGAGCCGAAGAGTATAATGCCCTTCTGACCCAAAGACTGCATCAAACAGGGCATCGCTGGTGTACGTCTTGCCGACGCCCGTTACCCCTTCGTACAAAAGGTGGAAATCGTCAAAAAAGAGAGAGGCGATATCTATATCCAGAACAGTAATTTCGGTCGTGTTGGGCATCGGCAGCCTCGCTTTGCCGTCCAAAAATTTCACCGCAACGTTCTTTCCTTCGATAATCTCCAAATAGGGTGTGGGAGAAAGGACTCTGTCCAGCGTGTCATAGAGAGCACTGATAAAATGCTTTCTCAGTTCTTTTGGATTGGTTTTCTGTTGCATAGTATATACCTCCTATTTTCGCGCGCCCCCAGCGGGGCAGTTACTTACGGTGCGCCTCCGGCGCTACTACCCCAACAAAACGGCCAAGATTGAAGAGACTATAGAAGCCATCCAGGCCGCCATCATCATTGCCGAGGAAGAGCAGGCGGCCCTGGGGGTGATTCGGCTCTATCTCAGCTAGCCGGTGCCAATTGCCGACCGTGCCACCACTTTTTGCTTTATCGAAATACGCTTCCAAATGATTTGGAGTACCGGCTCTGGAGAGCACGAGTGGATTCTTTAGGAAATCAGTCTTTGCATGATACCCAGAGGTTGTGGCTTTGGCATTCTTAAAATCAAGAGCCACCGCATACCTGCCAAAAGGATCAGGAATGCCTCTTTTTACATCATCAACAGTGTATAAATCGATGCTCTCGCCAGAAGGAAGAACGCCTCTCAGCAAGTTGTCAAATTCCTCATTGGTAAACTTGGCAGCATTTTGCGGCGTTAATCCTTCGCGGTATGCCTGCATGATTCTATCGGGGGTCAAGATACCTCCACCATGAACGGTAATAACGACGGGGCTGCTTTTTGTTACAAAAGCGCCTTTCTTATCTATGCCGATGTCTTCTTCGCTCAAAGCCGTAAACCAGTTTTTCCACAAGTAATTATTTTTATCTGCAGTAGCTTTTCCGGCAATCAAATAAGGCAGAGAAGCTACAAGGCATTCTGCTCCCGCATACTCTACTGTTTGCTGAAGAGAAACCGCTACGCCAATTAATTTCCCATTGCCATCTTGTTGATCGCTGTAAAGTGGCTTTCCGCGGTTGATGAGATCATCAAGGCTGAAAACTCCTCTCTGCGGTACAGGCACTGCTGCTGCCGGAGCTGGCGGAACAAGATGAGCTGCCTGGCCAGGAGTCCACTCTAAATGCTTGATGAGCTCGCGAGGAATAATTTTGATCATGCGGTGTCACCCTCCAGGATTCTAATCTTTACCTCGACCAGCATCTTTGGTTTCAGCTTCTCTTTCAGCACGGCCGGAATGAGAATCATGCTCTGGGTTCCCTGCTTGCTAATCTGCTTTGTTAAAGTGTATTCATTCATGTGCATCAACTATATGCGCCATATGCGCGCTAAATGATTTTTACTGTGCAGTAGTAGCTATTATATATAAACCTTTCGGTTAAAATGTCACTTTTTAGTGATTCTGCTGTCGACCTATTGCGAAAAGGCGGAAAAGCGTCTTTAGGGGTGGGATGTATAGCCCGTTTGATAAAGTTTTTCTGGAGGTGGCCAGCCATGCAGCATCATGAATAAAAATAACGTGTTAGTCGATGCCTATGAAGAACTCTGCTCTTTAGAAAATCTTACTTTTGCTTTTAAGAGAGCACGACGGGGCAAGACGCTGAAGCCTTATGTGGTCGAATTTGAGGAAAAGCTCAAAGAAAACCTTATGCAACTGAGAACAGAGCTGCTTCTGCAGACATACCATCCGCAACCGCTTAAGACTTTCATTCTTCGAGACCCCAAAACCAGGAAAATAAGCAAGTCAGCATTCCGGGACAGGGTAGTGCATCATGCCATTGGCAATCTTATCGAGCCGTTCTTTAACAAGCGCTTTATTCATGATTCCTTTGCCAACCGGCTGGGAAAAGGAACTCTTAATGCAGTAAAGAGATTTGATGACTTCAAAAGAAAAGTGTCAAAAAACAACACCATACGATGCTTTGTGCTCAAAGCGGATGTTAAAAGCTATTTTGACACGGTAAACCACCAAATCCTTCTTCAAATACTTGGCAAAAAGATCAAAGACCAACGAATGATGTGGCTCATAAAGAAAATCCTTGATAATCACCAAGGAGAAAATGCGAACCGAGGAATGCCTTTAGGAAACCTTACCTCCCAGTTCTTTGCCAATGTTTACCTCAATGAGCTTGACCAATATGTAAAGCACAAGCTGAGAGCAAAATATTACATACGATACGTTGATGACTTTGCTATTCTGCATCAATCTCGCGAAATGCTCGAAGAATACAAAGAAAAGATTGATGTTTTCCTAAGAGAGAAGCTTGAGCTCAAACTTCATCCAGACAAATCTCAGATCCTCAAATTAGAGAAAGGCATCGGCTTTCTGGGATTTCGAGTATTCTATCACCACAGATTATTGGTAAAAAAGAACCTGAGGAAATTCGAGAAAAAAATGGAACAGATGAAACACCAATACCGAGCTGAAAAAATTGACCGGGAGACAGTTATTGAGAATTTTGAAGGATGGCTGGCATATGCTTCTCATGCTAACACCTACAAATACAGAAAAAGAATGGCCAGCAGTTTCAATTACTTGTTTCCGACACAACAAGAGATCAAGATAACATCTGTTAAGAAACACGAGAACCTCAATAACATCATTGATGCGAGCAAAATTGAATTCAGCCAGGTAAAAACATTGCAGCTTCTGAAGAAAGGCATGTTTGCAAAGCAAATCGCAGAGGCCAGAGGCTTAAAAGAAGGGACTATCTGGGCTCATACCGCAAATCTCATCGAGCATCATCAATTACCGCTTAAAGCAGTTATTTCCAAAGAGAGGCTCAAGAAGATTCTGGCGAACATCACATCGCCTAACGACAAACTCAAAGAAATAAAAGACAGAATAAAAGACGATTCGATAACCTACAATGAAATCAATTGTGTTCTCGCCAATGTCAAAGGCAAGCACAAAAAGAAGAGCCTGAACTATTTCATACAATGGTATCAGAGAACCAACTGCTTCAGGAAGTGCTATTTCAACAAAAACCAGCGGCAGGAATGCAGAGTGAAATTTCAACAGCTCGCAGCCAAAGGCGCAGAATTATACTTTACAAAAAAAGAATTTCTCGATTTCTTCAATAACCATGTTACCATCTGCGTTCTGCCAGATAAAGACAAAAGGAAAGTTGTATCGTGGAGGGAGTTTAGTAAATTCATTAAAGGGAACCCAAAAAAAACAAATAATGCCGGAAATCAGTGATACGCCACATAATGCTTCCGGCATCTCGGCGCGTACGCCTCTTTTCCGCCAACGAGAACAACCGGCGAATCCACCGGAGCAATTTCTCCATCGACAAACCGCTGCACACGGGTGGCGAGACGGCCACATTTCCTTTGCTGCTTGCCACTCTTATACGTGCAAAGAGCGGTAAGGGAAGTTATATGGTCCGCAGCCTGCAGCAGATCGGCCATAGTCTTCTCTCCATCAGAGAATGGAAAATATTCGTCGCGGAAATCCTTGAGCAAGCCGGCCGCAATGACAATTTTTCCCGCAGAAGCATAGTGATTGCAGGCTGCAATGATAGCACTATCTAAGAATTGCACTTCATCAATGCCAATAACGCGTACGGAGGGCTTGATGAACTGAGCAAGGTCATCAGCACAAGCAATCGCCAGCCCTTCTTTCTTCCGCTGATCGTGCGAAGTGACGTGGGTCTCGCTATAGCGGTCATCGATCTTGGGCTTTACCAGCAGAACCTCATAGTCCGCAATCTCATAGTGATCCATTCTATTGATAAGCTCCGAGCTTTTCCCGCTGAACATCGTTCCCACGATAACTTCCAAGCGCGGCTGCAGATCCATGAGCCAAGAGAAAAAACTTCGTCTTAAATAGACTGTGGTGATGGAAAATAAACATGAGAACCATAAATCATAAGCTCTCCGGAGAACCCCCCTTCTCCGGAAAGCCTCACCTCTTTTTCCCCAGCAAACACTGTTGAAAAATAATTATTACAAAAGAAGGAAATTTTTCTGCTTAATAACTCTTGCGGTTTCATTCGGGGGTAATGAAACACCCCAGAAGCGCAAAAAGAGGAGAGAACAGAAAAGAGCAGAGATTCTTCTTACTCTTTTTCTCTTTCCAAATATTTGTAGATCGGCTGCTGCTCGCGCACCTCGACTTCTTTGTTCGCCTGCCGCGCCAACACGTACAGCAGATCGCTGAGGCGATTGACATAGCGTAAGACATCGGGGTTTATCTTTTTCTGCGCATGCAATGTTACAAGCGCCCGCTCCGTCCGCCGTGCCACGGCCCGGCAGAGATGGAGGAACGAGCTCATGCGCGTGCCGCCCGGAAGGATAAACTTCTTGGGCATGCCTAATTGCGCTTCCAGAACATCGATCTCTTTTTCCAGCTCCCGGATGTGCTCTTCCCGGATGCGGGGAACTTTCTGCTCTTCCAGATGCGACCCGGCAATGTCCGCGCCAACGGTGAAAAGATCATTTTGCATCTTCAGCAGCAGGCTGTGCAGCTTCTCATCCTCAACAAAAGAGAGGGTGACGCCAATGACCGAGTTTAATTCATCAAGCGTGCCTAAGACTTCTATGTGCAGATCATCTTTCGAAACTCGGCCAGAGCCGTACAGCGACGTCATCCCTTCATCCCCAGTTTTCGTGTAAATCTTCATGCCCTACCGCTCCCCCACCTGCAGGACCTGCTCTTCTGAACTGCCATCCCGATAAATGGTGATCCCTTTACAGCCCATCTTCCACGCCAGCATATACGCTTCTTCAACATCGCGGATCGCTGCCGTCTTCGGAAAATTTATCGTCTTGGAAATGGAGTTATCCACATACCGCTGCAGCATGGCCTGCATGCGGATGTGCCATAAGGGGCTGATGTCCCGCGCCGCCACAAAAACCTGGCGGATGTCCTCCGGAACGCCCGCAATCTGCTGCACGCTGCCTTGCTGGGCAATTTCCCGAAACAGCTCCGGAGAAGCAAAGCCCCGTTCTTTGGCAACGTGCTCAAAGATGGGATTCAAATAGAACGCTGTTTCGTTGCCCAGCATGGTCTGCTGGTATGACAAAGCAAAGAGCGGCTCGCAGCCTCCGGAAGTATTTGCCAGCAGGCTGATCGTTCCCGTCGGCGCAATAGAAAGGCACGTCATATTCCGCATCTTCCTCCCCACTTTCCAGTGCTCGGAGCCTGGCCATGCTGGGCAAGCGCCTCGTTTTTCGGCCAATTCCTGTGAAGCGCTATACACAGCCTCGCGCAGGGTTGCCATAATCTTCTCGGCGAGCTCCAGCCCTTCTTCGCCGCCATATTTGACACGCAGAGCAAAGAATAATTCGGCTAACCCCATCAGGCCCAAGCCGAATTTTCTCGTCTTTTTTGTCGCCTCTTCAATCTGCGGCTTAAGATACGTATTGCAATCAAGGGCATTATCAAGAAAATGCACAGCAGTTTTTGCCGTGCTACGCAACATTTCCCAATGGATAGCGGTGTGGCCTGCGGATAAGCAGCGCATCAGGTTGATAGAGCCAAGCATGCAGCCTTCGTAGGGCAACAATGGCGCTTCGCCACACTGGTTCGTCGTTTCAATCTCGCCGAGATGCTGCGCTGGATGTTTCCGGTTTATCTCGTCGAGGAAAAGGATGCCCGGATCCCCGGTCCGCCAGGCATTCTGCGTCAATAAAGAAAACACTTCTTTGGCACGCAGCTGGCCAACGGCATTTTTCGTTCTCGGATTCCGAAGGTCATATAATTGATCCTGCTCTACGGACTGCATAAACGCATCCGTAACGCCGACGGAAAGGTTGAAGTTCGTGAGCGCTCTGCTCGTCGCTTTTGCTTCAATGAACCGAATGATGTCCGGATGGTCCACGCGCAGAACCGCCATATTGGCCCCCGGACGGACGCCGCCTTGCTTAATGCTCTCCAGTGCGGCATCATACGTCTGCAAGAAAGCCACTGGCCCGGCCGCTACTCCTAACGAGGATTTCACCCCATCCCCAACCGGCCGTAAGCGGGAAAAAGAAAATCCCGTGCCGCTGCCCCGCTGATGAATTAAGGCGGCATCACGCAATGTCGTAAAGATGCTTTCCATGGTATCTTCAATGGGCAGCACAAAACACGCGCTTAACTGCTGTATCTTCATTCCCGCGTTCATGAGCGTCGGAGAGTTGGGCAGAAAGCGCAAATCTTCCAGCAGCGCATAAAACTCTTCTTCAGCCTGCTGGATTTCGGCCGAAGAAGCGCCATAATACCCATCAGCCGCAGCCACAGCGTGAGCAACCCGGCGGAGCATCTGGTGCGGCGTTTCAATAACTTCGCCGTGCTCGTCTTTCTGCAGATACCGCTGGCGCAGGATCTTCAAAGCGCGGGGAGAAAATTTAATCTCCAGCTCCGCATGCTTTTCCCCGAGAATGAACGCCCGCTGCTCCCGCTCTTGGCTCTTCTTATGGCGGTAGAGAATGTATGCTTTAGCAGTCTTGGCATGCCCCTCTTCAATCAGCGTCTTCTCGACGAGATCCTGCACGTCTTCCACGCTGGGGATACCCTGCGGAAAAGTCTTTTCGACGAGAGCCGTCACTTTCTCCGCCAGCGTTCCCGAAAGAACTTGGTCATGCCCGCCCACCGACTGCGCTGCTTTGAAGATGGCTTCAGCAATCTTCTCCACTTGGAAAGGAACAATGCGGCCGTCGCGCTTGCGGATGGGGGTGATTTTCGGCGTATCTTGTCGAGTCGCTGAGACCAACGTACCGGTGCCGCCCACTTCAAGCTCCATAAATGATTACGAATACGCTTTATTTTATAACCCTTGTCTCCTAAACTATCATCTTTCAGCTACACCCCGTCGTCTCCCCGCACACTTCGCAGAGGTGGCAGGTCCCGTTCTGCCGTAACTGGGCCGCGCCGCAGCTGGAGCATTTTTCGGCATCATTTTTTTGAGGGCGTGAGGGGATGGCTTCTGCTTCCATCATCCGAGGCCTTCCTCTTTTTGTGGGCGGTTCCCCAAGAGACGAAGGCACATTTTCCAGCAGGAAAGCCCGCAGTTCAGCGATCACCGGATGCCCTTCGACAACCAAGCTGTGCTCGGCAATCTTCTCCGGATGAATGCCCTGCTGCAAATTCATATTGACAGAATTCACCAGCGCACCGAACAAAGCCTGCTGCGCCGGAGTTGTATCGGCCAGCTGCAGCCGTACATCAAAAATCTTATCACCATCCTTTCGCGCAGAAAGCTGCAACTCTTTTCTGCCCAGGAGCACGCATTTATTCACTTCTTGTGCACCTGTTTCCTGCAAGATAGCGCGGAGTTCTGGATGCTCTTCTAGCGTGGCATTGAGCGGCTGGGAAAGCTTGCAGCCATCACGATACAAAGCAACCGCTTTGATCATCATCGTCCAGGCATCGTAGTATGCCTGCTTTATCTGCTGCACGCCCCACTCCTGCGGCATGTTTATCGTCTTGGAAATGGCGCCAGAAATGAACGGCTGCACGGCTGCCAGCATCTTCAGATGCCCATAAGGATGGATGTAGCGTTTCCCATCCTTCCCGCATTTGTTGGCGCAATCAAACACCGCATAATGCTCTTCTTTGAGATACGGCGCCCCTTCCAGCGTCATGGTGCCACAGATATACTCGTTCGCAGCAGCGATCTCCGCAGCAGTAAACCCGAACGCGGTTAAAACATCCCCGGCCTTTCCCTGCAGCAGGCGCTGATAGTCTTTTTCACCGAGAACCCAAGGCGTAATGTCCATCGCGGAATGCAGCCCTTTCTCGACGGCATCAAGCTGCTTTTCAGACAAGCCGTGCAGCAGCAACGTCTCCCGATTAATTGCCGGGCTGCCTTCCAATGTCCCATGCCCTACGCAATACGCTAAGATGGCAGTGATCTGCTCCGGCGTATAGCCCAGCCGGCGCAAAGCTCGAGGCACAGACTGATTGACAATCTTGAAATAGCCGCCGCCAGCCAGCTTTTTCATTTTCACTAATGCATAGTCCGGCTCCACGCCCGTGGTATCGCAATCCATGACGAGCCCTATAGTCCCTGTCGGAGCGAGAACCGAGACCTGCGCATTGCGGTAGCCCCATTGCTCGCCGAAAGACAAAGCACGGCCCCAGGCAGTCTGCGCCGCTTGCAACAGCAGCGGCGGACAGAGCTGCTGATCGATCGCCACAGGCTTCTTGCTCAGCCCTTCGTACGTATTCTCGTTGTACGCCGCCCGCCGGTGATTGCGGATGACCCGCAGCATATCCTCTTTATTCTCGGCAAAGCGCTCAAAAGGCCCCAAAGCCTGAGCCAGCTCCGCGGACGTAGCGTATGCTTCTCCGGTTAAAATAGCCGTAAGGGCGCCAGCGATAGCCCGGCCCTGCTCGCTGTCATACGGAACGCCCTGCAGCATCAGCAGCGTTCCGAGATTCGCGTAGCCCAATCCTAACGTGCGATACTCATAGCTCTTTCGGGCGATGGCTTCCGACGGGAAATGGGCCATCAGCACGGAAATTTCCAACGCCATGGTCCACAGGCGGATGGCATGCGTGTACCCTTTGATGTCAAAAAACCCGCTCTCGCCATCATAACATCTTACCAGGTTTATCGACGCTAAATTGCACGCCGTATCGTCGAGAAAAAGGTACTCGCTACACGGGTTACTGGCATTGATCTTGCCCCCTTTCGGGCAGGTATGCCATTCGTTCATCGTCGTGTCAAACTGCACGCCGGGATCAGCGGAGGCCCAGGCGCAATAGCCGATGTCATCCCAAAGCTTTTCTGCGGGAATAGCTTTCATAATTTCGCCAGAAGTGCGGCCACGCAAAGCCCACTCCCGGCCTTCCTGCAGCGCCGTAAAAAACTCGTTGGGAATGCGTATGGAATTATTGCTGTTCTGCCCGGAAACCGTCACATATGCTTCAGACTCATAATGCATATCGAACTCCCGCAGCGGCAGCTCATACCCCTGCTGCGCCAGCGCGATGGCCCGGACAATATAGTTGAGCGGAATGTCCTGCTGGGCCGCTTCGCGAACGGCCTGCTGCACCTCTTTGTCGACGAGCGGATGGTCTTTGCCTTTCACCTGCGCCATAAGCTGCGCCAGCTTTTTCTTCATGACTTTGCTTCCGGCCACTAAGCTCGCCACTTTTTCTTCTTCCCGGACTTTCCACCAGATGAACTCTTCGATCTCCGGATGGTCCATATCCAGGCAGACCATCTTCGCTGCCCGTCGAGTAGTGCCGCCGGACTTGACGCTACCCGCTGCCACGTCAAAAATTTTCAGGAAACTCATCACTCCCGAGCTCGTGCCGCCGCCGCTTAGCCGCTCGCCTTTACCCCGTAATCGAGAGAAGTTTGTTCCCGTTCCACTTCCATATTTGAAGACTCTAGCTTCCCGAACGAGCAAACTGAAAATGCCGCCCTCGCGCACCAGATCGTCCTCAACCGCTTGGATAAAGCACGCATGGGCTTGACTTCTGCTATATGCATCCTGCGAATGTTTGAGCTCTTTGGTATCCGGATCGACGTAGCTATGCCCCTGCGCCGGGCCGCGCAAGCCATACGCCCAATGCAATCCCGTCGTAAACCACTGCGGGCTGTTGGGCGCAGCGGTCTGATTGATGATCATATACAGCATCTCTTCGTAGAATATCTGCGCATCGCTTTCCGTTGCAAAATAGCCGTACTTCTCTCCCCAGGAGCGCCAGCAGCCGGCCAGGCGGTGCGCTACCTGCTTGATGCTGGTTTCGCTGCCGGTAATTTGCTTTCCGCTCTCATCGAGCAAAGGCTCGCCACGCTCATTCTTCAAAGGGACGCCCGCTTTCCGGAAATACTTTTGCGCCAGAATGTCCGTAGCCACAGATGACCAGAAAGAGGGCACTTCCACATCCTCCATGTGGAACACTATGCTCCCATCGGGATTCTTGATCGTCGAAGAACGCCGCTCAAACGTGAATTGGCTGAACGGATGTATGCCCTCTTTGGTAAAATATCGCCCTACCTGCAGACCTTTTTTTTGCCCTTCCATCACACACCCCCTTTTTCTTTCCATTGTAGTACATCTCCTTACTTAAATAGTTTATTCTGCCTTTTTAGGTGATAACGAAATAGGGAGGATGGAATACATCTACGGGCAATGGCATATCCAACTGTTTCTTTTAACAAACAGCCTAAATAATATAGCTAATTATAGCTAATCAACCGCATAAATGTATTTAAGCTTCTTTATTTTGCTTTCTTGGAGGCATGAAACCGCTCCGTCTGGGCTTAACGTACAATGACGTTCTCCTCGTGCCCAAGAAGACGCCACTCTCTTCCCGAACCGAAGCAGATACCAGCTCTTTTTTCACCAAACATCTCTGCCTACCGATACCCTTGGTGAGCGCCAATATGGCCACGGTGACAGAGCACAAGATGGCCATCGCCTTAGCCCGGGAAGGCGGCCTGGGAGTTGTCCATCAGTTTGGCACGATTGCAGAGCAGGTTGCCGAAGTGAAGCGCGTGAAACGGAGCACCAGCTTCATCATCGAGAATCCCGTTTCCGTTCCTCCTCAGATAACTCTTCAAGAAGCGGTGGCCCGCATGAAGCAGGAGCACGTCACCAGCCTTCTGGTTGTTCAAGAGGAAGAATTGGTCGGCATCTTCACGTCCAAAGATTACCTCTTCGAAGAAGATTTCAGCAAACCGGTTTCTGCGGTCATGACGCCAAAGGCACAGCTCATTACTGCTCCTCTCGGGATTTCTCTCGACGAAGCGAAACGGATCCTGCACCAGCATCGCATCGAGAAGCTGCCCCTCATGGAAAATGGCAGGGTGCAGGGATTGATTACCACCAAAGACATCACGCGCCTCGAACATTGGCCCCATGCCTGCCGCGATGAAAAAGGAAGATTGCGGGTCGGTGCAGCCGTGGGCGTTAAAGATACGCTGGAACGGGCGGCTGCGGTAGTTGCGGCAGGAGCCGATGTGCTGGTCCTCGATATCGCCCATGCGCATTCGGTGCTGGTCATAGAACAGCTGAAAGAGCTGAAACGGCATCTTTCCGCCGATGTGATGGCTGGCAATATCGCGACGGCTGAAGCGGCCGAAGAGCTTATCGCCGCAGGTGCGGATGGGCTGAAAGTGGGCATCGGCCCTTCGCCGGTCTGCACCACCCGCATCATGGCTGGCGCGGGCGTTCCGCAATTGACCGCCATAATGGACGTCACTGCGGTGGCAAAAAAACATGGCGTTCCGGTGTGTGCCGACGGCGGCCTGAAATATCCGGGAGATGTGGCCAAAGCGATAGCCGCGGGCGCAGCGAGCATTTTCTCCGGCAGTTTTTTCGCAGGAACGGATGAATCGCCGGGCATGATCATCATGAAAGATGGCAAGCGCTACAAGAAATACATTGGCAGCGCATCGTATGAGAGCAACCACCTGCGGAAAGAATCAGAGCAGGGAAAAGAAGTTAAAGAGCGGCTGGATGTGTTTATCGAAGGCGTTTCCACGCTGGTTGATTACAAAGGCCCGGTAGAAGACGTGATCAAAGGGCTGCTCAAAGGGCTGCAGAGCGGCATGAGCTATTGCGGTGCCCGGACGATTGCCGAGATGCAGGAAAATGCTGAATTTATGCAGATAACTGCTGCCGCCTGGGAAGAAAGCAAGAGCGGCGGGATGAAAATAAGCGAGTGAGGTGGAAAATATGGAACAAAGAGTGGACTATCAGTTTTCCGCGGTGGAAAGAGAACAATTGAAAGAAAATATAGAACGGATGTACAATGGCCTAAAAGAGGTATTAGAACACAATGAACCCCTATCGCTAGAGGAACAGGTGATGCTGGCGGATAGGCTTATCACCGAAGGAAGCACCCTCATAACACAAGGAAAACAAATGTTTGACAAAATGGGGATTGAAATTATTTACGAAAGAGAATCGACAAAAGGGGGTAAACTCTACGAACTCATAAATAATCTGTTTGGAGACCTCAGAGAACTCCTCGAGAACGAGCCTTCGATGGAACGGAGAGCTCAAGAGAATGTCTATGGAGCGATGGCAAGTAAACTACTCTGTTACGGAAAGAACCTTTCTTACCGGGGAAGGAAACTTCTTGACAGAGTAGAGAATGAGAAAAAAGAGATTATACGTAAGAAAGATAAAGAGAGACTTTTAGCGCTGGGAGCGGGCTTTAAGCCTTTTTTTAGCGATAGGCATGGAGGAGTGCAATACGGAGAGGAGTTTGTTGAAGATGATTAGAACTCGAACGAAAAAATAAAGCTTACGCGTACCTGTCGTGTGTGTCTAGTGGACCAAAGAAATCTGTTCTTTCTTCTTTTCCCAGCAGTACTTTTTTAAATCCCTTGCTACTCCCATTTCCCAATGGAACTTCCCCAACAATACAACCCCAAAGAAGCCGAGCCCAAATGGCAGAAATACTGGGAAGAGCAAGAGATTTACGTCTTCCATCCTGATCCAAAGAAAGAGATGTACAGCATCGACACGCCCCCGCCGACGGTTTCTGGCAAGATGCATATGGGGCATGCGTTCAGCTATACGCAGCAGGATATCATCGCCCGCTTTCAGCGCATGCGCGGCAAGAATGTTTTCTTCCCTTTCGGCACGGACGATAACGGCCTGCCGACAGAGCGTTTAGTCGAGAAAAGCAAGAACATCCTCTCTACCAGACTGCCCCGGCAGGAGTTCGTGAAGATCTGCAACGAATTTATTGCCCAGGAAAAGCCCAAATTCATCCAGGCCTGGAAAGAGATCGGCATGTCAGCAGATTTCAAGCGCTCCTACTCGACGATAAACAAGCACTGCCAGATCACCTCGCAAGCCTCGTTTATCGAACTCTACAAAAAAGAGCGCATTTTCCAGCAAGAATCGCCCGTCACCTGGTGCGTGCAATGCCAGACGGCCATCGCCCAGGCGGAATTCGAAAACATCGACAAAACGTCCCATTTCAATGATGTCGCGTTCACTTGCGGAGGAAAAGAGCTGGTCATTTCAACAACCCGCCCGGAACTCATCCCGGCGTGCGTCGCTTTATTCTACCATCCAGAAGATCAGCGCTACCAGAAGCTGCACGGCAAGTTTGCAAAAGTGCCGCTCTTCGATTACGAAGTGCCCATTCTTGCGGATGAAACCGTCGATAAAGAGAAAGGCACCGGCCTGATGATGGTCTGCACGTTCGGAGACAAAGAAGATGTCGACAAATGGTTCCGCTATAAATTGCCGTTGCGGGTGGTCTTTGAAAAGAACGGCAGGATGAACGAGCTGGCCCAAGAGTTCAAAAGCCTGAAGATTGAAGAGGCGCGCAAGGCGATTCTCGACAAGCTGAAAGAAAAAAAAGCCTTGATCCGGCAGAGGGACATAGTGCATGCCGTCAATGTGCACGAGCGCTGCAAGACTCCCCTGGAGTTCCTGAAGACCAAGCAGTGGTACATCAAGATCCTGGATAAGAAAGAAGAGCTGCTGGAAGCGGCCAAGCAGATAACCTGGTATCCGCCGCACATGAAAGTCCGCTATGACCATTGGGTGCAAAATCTCAACTGGGACTGGTGCATCTCCCGCCAGCGGCATTTCGGGATTCCCATCCCCGTCTGGGCCTGCCGGAAGTGTGGCCGCCATGTGTTTCCGGAAAAGAAAGACCTTCCCGTCGATCCTACGGTCGATAAGCCGAAAAAAAACTGCGCCTGCGGCTCTGCTGCTTTCGACGGCGAACAGGACGTGCTCGATACCTGGGCAACGTCTTCCGTGACGCCCGAAATCATCACCAATTGGGCCCACCAAGGGGAGTACGATTTCCCGTATGCCGATGCGCCCATGGACTTGCGGCCCCAAGCCCATGACATCATCAGGACCTGGCTCTTCTATACCGTCGTCAAAAGCCTCTATCACCATGGCCGGGTACCCTGGAAGCAGGTCATGATTTCCGGCCATGCGCAGGACCCCCACGGCAAGAAGATGTCAAAGTCTTTGGGCAATGTTGTCGAGCCGATGGAAATGATCAAAAAATACTCGGCAGATGCGCTGCGCTTCTGGGCTGCCGGCTCGACCTTGGGCGATGACCTGCCGTTTCAGGAAAAAGACCTGGTGACGGGACAGAAGTTTATCACCAAATTATGGAATGCCTCAAAGTTCTGTGTACTGCATCTGCAAGGCTATTATGAAACAAAAAAAGGGAAAAGAGCAGATGAAGAAAGTGCCACCGAAGCCTTCGATAAGTGGCTGCTCAGCAAGCTGCACCATCTTCTTACAGAAAGCACGGAAACGTTTGCCGCATATGAGTATGCCCGGACCAAAAGTGCTGTGGAACACTTCTTTTGGCATACTTTTTGCGATTATTATCTGGAGATCATCAAAGACCGCCTGTACAATCCCGCTGTACGCGGAGCAGAGAAAAGAAAAAGCGCCCAGTACACTTTAGACCGAGCGCTTCTGAGCATCTTAAAAATGATGGCCCCCATCATGCCCCACATCACGGAAGAGATCTATCAGCATGCTTTTGCGAAAAGGGAAAACGCCCCGAGCATTCACACTGCAGCCTGGCCTGTGGCGCTTCCCCGGTGGCAGGATGAGCAGGCCGAATTGGCCGGCGATCTCGGCATCGACATCATCAGTGCCGTGCGGAGATGGAAAGCCGAACAGCATGTTTCATTAAAAGAAGAGATCGCCACGCTCGTGCTGCAGAGCCCGGAAAAAGGATTTGCCGAAATAATTGCCAGTATGCAAGACGACTTAAAAGCGGTGCTCAATGCGAAGAGCATCGTCTTTTCCGGAAAAACAGCGCTGAAAAGTGAGAGATTTACCGTGCAGATCGGGATAGTAACATGAAAGAGAAGTCTAACAATTCTCTGAATACACAAGAAATACGGGCTTTGGACAAAACGTATGGCAAAATCCAAATGAGGTGAAAAAGAGAAAAAACCAAAACATCCATAAAATTCTTTCGAGAAACCTCAAAACAAAATTAAGAGGTTTTGTGAAAACATCCCCATTTTTAATAACTCAAAGTTTTAATTAGAGAACCTTTGAGGTGACTCACATGAATAAGTATTTGCCAAACAAATTTAACCAAATTCCATCGCCGGCCCTATCTTACGTTCTGGGTGTCCTTCAGGGAGATGGCTCTATTTACAAAACAGTTCAACGATACAGAAATAAGAAAGAAAAAATGATTTACATAGCACACCTTTCCGTGAGGGATAAAAGCTTTGCAGAAGAATTTGCACGGGCTCTTTCGCAGATATTTAGTAAAGATGTTAAAGTTCTCGCATGTGATGAAAAAAGTGATAGGGGAATATTTTACAAAGTCTTCCTTGCATCTAAAGAGTTCTATAATTGGTATTATTCTACGAATGTTTTTGAATGGGCAATACACTTCCCAAACCAATTTATCAAAGGCTTTTTCGATAGTGATGGTTCATTTAATTATTTTAAAAGTAAAGGCAAAAAGTATCCCGTAGTAAGAATGGTGGGGTCTGATAAGAGATTCTTTAAACAGTTGCAGATGCTACTTAAAAGTAAATGCGATATTAAGAGTGTTTTTAGAAATAGGGGGGTACAAAAACCAACAATTTTAAATAGCAGATATGCCTTTTGGAAGAAAGAAGTATATGAATTAGGTGTTTTCAACAAAAGAGATGTGAACACATTTCTTATGATTGTTGAAGGCTCAAACAAGCTCAAAAACAAAGTGGAGGGATCAACCAATGGCAGGAACTGAAGGATATTGTGTTCGTTGTAAAGCCAAGCGCATGATGGCTGATGCCAAAGAAGTGGCGATGAAAGGCAAAGGCGGCATGAAGCGCAGCGCCATGAAAGGCAAATGCACCAAATGCGGAACGACCATGTTCAGAATCATGGGTGCAAAGAAGAAGTAAGAGCCTTCTTCTTTTTCTCTTTTTTTTCAATTTTTATTCTCTTTTTGGGTAAAGTTTTGGCAGCAAAGAACAATGTATTTAAACCAAAAGAGACTTCTTTATGAAGAAGATGAGTAGGCACATCAAAGCAGTCGGTTTCGATTTCGATGGAACGTTAGTGCTTTCTGAAGAGAAAAAAGCACAGGAAATGGCCAAAGTCTTCCGGGAAAAGTTCGGCGTGCAGCGAGGCGTGCCAACGGCATACCGGAAACTAGCCGGGACCGGAAAGAACCGGCAGGAGAAAGTGACGCTGCTGTTCCAGCAGTTCTTAGGCAGAAAGCCGACCCGGCAGGAACTCCGTGCGGTGGATGAGCATTTTGGCTTCCATTACGAGCAGAGCCTGCACCGCTGCCCGCTGATGCAATGCACCAACGTCTTGGGCGAACTCAAAAAACAAGTAAAGTTCCTCTTTCTGCTCTCCCTGGAAAATAAACGGGAAGTCCGCAGGATAGCGGAGCATTGCGGCCTGGGAACATACTTTGATGAGGTATTGGGGGGGCCAAAAGCAAAACAAGAGAATTTGCTGCATGTTCTTAAAAAACACCACCTGAAACCGCAGGAAGTGCTGTACGTGGGAGATTCTGCCGGCGATATTCAGGCAGCGAAACGTACTGGCATGAAAGTGGTTATTCTCCAGAAGAACTTCCGCTACCGGGAACTGCTTAGGAAGCTGGGCGCGGACTTTGTGTTCAGATCGCTGTGTGAGCTGCCGAGGAAAGTGGAAGAGTTTGAGAGAAATAGGTACACGTGAGGGCAATGGGTTTTCTCTTGCATATGAGCGTATTAAAGAAACTGAAGATGGAGGAAGGATGGTAATGTTACACGGGGATTGACCCTTATGATCCAAATCTACCAGAGCCCAGAAGATCGTTCCTGAGGCATATCTTTGATAGTCACCTAATGGAGATTTACTTCAAAGGAAGAATTCATCTCAAATTCCATTCTTGGTGGAAAAAACCGCATGAGAAATACTGGACGGTTGATCTTCCATCGACGAAGTGAGTGTGCTGCATATCCGTGAGCAGGGCAGACGGATAACTACCTCTCCCCATACACCCCTTTATTCACCACATGCTCCACTTTCTTCCCTGCCAGCGCTGCCAAGATATTCCTAACAGCCAGCATCGTCATTTCTGCTCGTGCTTCTATCGTCGAAGAAGCGGTATGCGGCGTCAAGAGTATGTTATCAAGCTTCGCCAATCCCGGCGCCAGTTTCGGCTCGTGCTCATAAACATCTAAAGCCGCACCAGCTATGTGTTTTCTCTGCAACGCTGAAACCAGCGCTTTCTCGTCAACTACTGGCCCCCGTGACGTATTCACGAAGAAAGCCGTCTTTTTCATCACCGCCAGACGCTCCGCATTTATGAGATGCCGCGTGGAATCAAGGAGTGGAACATGCACGGAAACAAAGTCCGCTTCACGAAGCACATCTTCCGGTTTTTCTTTAAATTCCGCGCCGTACTCGTTTTCACAAACGCGAGCCACTTGGGGTCGGGCCCCTTTCTTTTTTTGTCAATGAGAATTTCACACGTGTCACGAT
>CAZOPZ010000006.1:20345-35918 GCA_964582035.1 uncultured Methanosarcinales archaeon
CTTTGCTGCCGATAAGATGCCGCGTCGATGGAAGCAGCGGCACGTGCAGCGTCAAAAAATCCGATTGCTGCAGCAAGATGCGCAGTGGCGTAAAGACCGCTTTGTATTTCCTCTCAAACTTCGGATTGCGTATCACATCGTAATAGAGGACTTTCATGCCCATCCCATGTGCGCAGCGCTCCGCAACTCCCGAGCCGATGTGCCCCAAGCCGATGATACCTAAGGTTTTCCCTTTGAGGCCGCTGCCCAGCAGCAAAGTGGGGGACCAGCCCGCATAGTTTCCGGCTCTCGTAAAAGCATCTGCCTCTCGCAAGCGCTTCGCCAGCGCCAGCAGCAAAGCTACGGTATGTTCAGCCACCGCTTCGCTGATCAGCTTTCCCGGCGTATTGGCGACGGGAATCCCTTTTTTTGTTGCATACACGACGTCAATGTTATCGTAGCCGACGGCGTAGTTAGCAATGATCTTCAGATGAGGATTGGCATCGATAATCTCTTTATCAATTTTGTCCGTCAGCAGGCAGAGCAGCGCGTCGCACTGTTTTACTTCTTTCAGCAGCTCTTTTCGGGGGATGGGCTGGTCTTTCGGATAAATTCGCAACTGGCAGTGTTTCTGAAGAAAGTGCAGGCTGCCATCAGGGATGCGGCGGGTGAGGAAAACGATTGGCTTGGATATTCTACTCATTTTTTCTTCCACCCTTTTCTTTTCATCCCCACTGCCACCCGCACCGCTTTCACAATATCATTCGCCGTCAAACCGAAGGCTTTCATCAGCTCATCGGGCTCTCCCGATTCGCCGAAGCGATCCTGCACGCCTACGCGCTGCACGGGAACCGGATGCTTCGCTGACAAGAATTCTGCAACTGCCCCTCCCAATCCCCCCAAAGTCTGATGCTCTTCTGCCGTGACCACGCAGCCCGTTTCTCGTGCCGCTGCCAGCAAAGTTTTTTCATCCAGCGGCTTCACCGTAGCACAATTCAGCACCCGACAATCAATCTCTTTCTCCAACTTCTTCGCCGCAAGAAGCGCCTCATACAGCAAAGGCCCATTCGCTACAATGGTGCAATCTTTCCCGCTGCGAAACTCTTCTATCCGGCCGATGGCAAATGGCGTCTTTTCCGTCGTCAAAGAAGGATATTCTGCTCTGCCAAAGCGGATGTATACCGGCCCGGCATGACTGGCAGCAGCTAGCGTTGCTTTCTCACATTCTTTATCGTCGCACGGGACGAGCACGGCCATGCCCGGCTGCACGCGCATTAATGCCACATCTTCCAAAGCCTGATGCGTCGCCCCATCCGGCCCCACGGAAATTCCCGCGTGCGCTCCGCCGATCTTCACGTTGATCTCCTTTCCCCGACGAGACGCCCAGCTATTGTAGCTGATCGTCGTCCGGATCTGCTCATTATTCCTCCCCGGGCTAAAGACGGCATACGAAGAAAGGAAGGCAATTTTTCCTGCCAACGCCATGCCGGCTGCCAGCGAAGCCATGTTCTGCTCAGCAACACCGAGTTCGACAAAACGCTCCGGAAATCTCTTCTGGAACCAATGGCTTCTCGTCGATTCTGCCAGATCAGCACAGAGCACGACGACGTTCGGATATTTCTCTCCGGCTTTGACAAGGCCTTTGCCATAGCCGTCTCGCGTTTTGACGCGAGGCAGGTCTTTTGCATAAAGATTTGGTGCCAGATATGCTTTTGGATTGATGTTTCCCATGCGGTTTTCCCCTCGAAATCTTCTTCACCCAGGCGTATTTTTTCCCAACAATTCTTTCTCTTCATCCATCCGAGTCCGTCCCCTGCATGATCCTCTTCCGCCAGGCCTGCAGCTCCTGCAAAGCAACTTTTGCTTCTTCTTTCTTGGGCGGCTTGCCATGCCATTCCGGATCATTTTCCATGAACGACACGCCTTTCCCTGGAATCGTGTGCGCAATGATCAGCGTCGGCTTTTCAAAAATAGCCTGGGCTTCATGGCAGGCATCGATTATCTCCTGGATATTGTGGCCGTCCACTTCCAGCACTTGCCAGTTAAAAGCGCGATATTTATCTGCTAGGGGTTCCAGAGGCATGATATCTTCCGTATGCCCGTCAATCTGGATATTATTGCGGTCCATGATAGCCGTCAGATTATGCAACCGGTTCTTCCCTGCGAACATCGCCGCTTCCCAGGTCTGCCCGCATTCCTGCTCCCCATCGCTCATCAGGCAATAGACACGATTTTTCTTCTTGTCCATCTGCAAAGCGTATGCGACACCTGCCGCTTGGCTCAATCCCGAGCCTAAAGGACCGGAAGTCGTTTCGATGCCCGGCAGTGCCGAACGATGCGGATGCCCCTGCAGCCGTGTGCCAAACTTCCGCAATGTTTTCAGTTCTGCTCGTGGAAAATATCCCGCGTTAGCCATAGCTGCATACCGAACGGGGCAGATGTGGCCATTGCTGAGAATCAAGTAATCCCGTTCCGCCCATTCGGGATATTTTGGCGCATGCTGCAGCACGTTGAAATACAATGCGGTAAAAACATCCGCCATGCCCAAAGGGCCGCCACTATGCCCCGAGCCTGCTGCAACGAGAGAAGTGATAATATCCTGGCGGATAGTGTTGGCCAGCAGCTTCAGCTGCTTGAGACCAGTCATTCTTTTGAACGGCGTAATCTTCTTCATCTTCACCCTCTTTTACGGAATAGTGTCTATTACTCTCCTTTGATTTATTTACTTTTCCTATTACAACTGCTCAACAAAATTCACAAACGTTCTTGCTCTTTATTATTTTGGGCTTTTTATTCCCTTTTTTTGCTGTTTTCTTTCCTTTCTTTACTGCTTTTTTTGCCACGTTTTTCACCTCGCTTTTTGATTGCCAAAATTGGTTTTTTTATGGAGTGATCCTCTTGTTTTTAGCTGACCGTCGCAATCATCAGGATGCCCAGGGCGATCAGGAACAGGCCGATAGCCAGCCGCATGACGCCCCGGTGCTTTTTCCGCCACTGCTCCATAGCTTGGGAAGATTTTCCAAAATAAGAGGCAGCAATGATGGCCAGCAGCGGCAAGATAAAAATGAAATTGTACAGCAGCAACAAAGGTATGCCCTGCGCATAATTAGCCTGCCCGATAATAGCCAATATTGCGAGATATGGCGCCCCCGTACAGGGCAGCTCGACAATAACCACAAACACCCCTAAGAGGCCGGCTGCCACATAGGTAAACCAGCCATTGTGCTCCTGCAATCGTTCAATTTTTCTTGTGTACTTTTTCAAGCGCTCCGCAGCCCCGGGAAGAAGCTGCAACGTCGGCCCTTTTCCATACCAGAAGAAATCTTTAATCTCCAGCAAGCCTGCGCCGATGGCGATCAGGGCGGCGAACCAATAGACGATAAGCGACAAGCCGAAAGAGACAGTAAATCTCAGAATGCCTAAGCCGAGCAAAAAGTAGGTGACATAAACAACCATGGTGTAAAAAGCGCCGCCCAAAAGCATGCGCCCTGGCTTCTTATACACTTTCGTCATGAAAGCAATCAGAAAGATCAGCACGCCGAACACGCAGGGGTTGATGCTGTCGACTAACGCAGCGCCAATAATGATGGGGAGCGTTAGGCTTTCAGGAAGCACCATGATTACTTGTCTTGAGAGTACATCTTTCTCATCCTTTTTCTCGTCTTTTTTTTCTAACTTTTTTTCTTGCGCACGCTACCTAACCGCCGTTCCGCAGCCGGCAAAAGCTGCCAGTTCTTCTGGGGTGAGATAGCCCGCAAAGCGCTTCTGCTCTCTCCCCCCTGGCTCCAAGATCCACGTCGGCGTCCCACGAATTTCTTTGGCCACGCAGAGCTCCGTCTGGGAATCCTTCCCTTGCGGATGGCATTCAATTTCGTTAATGTACTGGAAGGAGCTGCCGAAGTCTTCTTTCGTTCTGGCACAAAACGCGCAGCGGAAGGAGCTGTACATGCTAACGCCTTTTTCAGTCAAGCACTGTGCGAGGGAATCGTAATTCGCCGGCTTTCCCGTCGGAAAGTTAAAAATAAGGAAGGGCAGAAGGGCCAGGATGAGGATGCCCAGAACCCAGGGGCCGCTTTTTCTCCGAAGAGAAGGATTTTTGAATGAGAGCTTTTCCGCACGGTAAAGAAGCAGGGACAAAGCAAAAGTGATGGCGACGATCACGTGCACGACCGTACAGAACGGACAAAACGCCCTGAGGATGAGTTCGGCAATGATGAAATAAATGACAAAAAGCAGGCCAAAGATATTCCAGCCAAAAAGGAGCGTTATCAGAACACCGTCTTTTCGAAGCGCTTTCCAGGAGAGGGCAAAAAGCACCATAAACCATAGTGCTCCAAGAAGAGCAACCGGTACATTGAGCAATTCAGAGAAAACGCTTGTGTTTACTAGCGAGCAGGAAATGATCCCCCCCACATCACAGATAGCCCCTTCCGACGGCTGCGCATAGTGATTCTTGACGAGATAGATCGAGAAAATAAATCCCAGGATGCTCAGCAGCAGAAAACTCTGCAGGATTCTTTTTTTGGTCTCTTTTTTCATGGTTCAAAGGAGATCATGATGATACTGAAAAGCACAAAGGCGTTGTATAAGAGAAAAACATAAAATCATCGCAATTTTTTCCCTTCCAACTGCTTGCGAAGCTGCTCGATGTGCTTATGCAGGTCCTGATGCAGCGCCTCCAGGGCTTTTTCGCACCGCCCATGCTTGGCAGCCTGGGCATCTTTCCGGCCATACCGCTCGATGAAGCCGGTCAGCCTGCTCAGCTCATGAATCAGCTTAAATTTGTTGTACGTACAATTGTCCATAGGGATCACCTCGTTGTTGAACTATTTGAGTATATATTTATTTGCTATATAAAGATTTCTTGAAATGAGAACAGCTCAGAAGAATAATACTCGCCGCCCTTCCGCATATCCTTTCCCGAAACTCAGGATCTGCCCTTCCTTGCTGCCATAGCGGTAAATCGAAATGCCTTTGCAGCCCAGCTTGTAGGCGAGGAGATAGATCCTCTCAATGTCTTTGGGAGTAGCGCTCTTGGGCAGATTGACCGTCTTGCTGACGGCATTATCGACATATTTCTGGAAAGCAGCCTGCATGCGTACGTGATGCTCCGCCGGAACTTGATGGGCAACCATAAAAATCTTTTTGAACTCAGCAGAAACCGGCAGCCTTTCCAGCGTTCCCTGATGGATAGCTTTCTCGACGAGGCTTCTCGATAGTTTATGCTTCTTCGCTTCTCCAATAAAATACCGGTTAATCTCCGTCACTTGCTTGGTCTCCACAATGCGGTGCGTAAATGCCAAAGCAAAGAGCGGCTCGATGCCGCTGCTGCAGCCGGCGATGATGGCAATTGTTCCGGTTGGAGCGATGGATGTTCTCGTAGCATTTCTTACTCTATCGGCTTCTCTGCCCGTATCATAGCGGCTCTTTGGAAAGTTGGGAAAAACGCCACGGACTTTCGCCAATGCTACACTTGCTTTCTTGGCTTCTTCACTGATAAACTGCATGAGCTCTTCTGCAACCGAAAGTGCTTCCTCAGAAACATAGCTGATGCCCAGCTGCACCAGCAGATCAGCAAATCCCATCACGCCGACGCCGATCTTCCGGTTGCCTTGGGCAATTTCCATAATCTCAGGCAGGGGATAGTTGGACATGTCAATAACATTATCAAGGAAATGCACGGCTTCCCGTACGATAGTGCGAAGACGAACGTAATCAATACTCTTGTTCTTGACGAAGTGGGCAAGATTGATGCTGCCAAGATTGCAGGCTTCATACGGCAGCAACGGGGCTTCGGCACAGGGATTGGTGCTCTCAATCTCTCCCAGCTGTGGCGTGGGCTGCGTTCTGTTAATCGTATCGAGAAAGATGACGCCAGGATCGGCAGTCTTCCAGGCTTCCTGCGCAATGAGCCGGAATATCTTTCTGGCTTTCTTTCTGCCGACTGCTTTTCCGGTGCGCGGGTTGATTATCGCATACGCCTTATTCTCGCGATATGCTTTCATGAATCCGTCGGTAATCCCCACCGAAATGTTGAAGTTCTGGAGTATGTTCTCTCGGCTTTTGCTGGTGATAAACTCCTCTATGTCGGGATGGTCAACCCGCAGAATGCCCATATTTGCTCCCCGGCGCTTGCCGCCCTGCTTGATCTGCTCTGTCGCACAATCAAATATCTTCATGAAAGAGATGGGACCGGAAGCTGCCCCCTGCGTGCTTTCCACGAGATCACCTTTCGGCCGCAAGCGAGAGAAGGAAAAGCCGGTGCCGCCGCCGCTTTGATGGATCAGCGCCGTATGATGGACGGCTCGGAAAATTGCATCCAGATCATCCTCGACGGGAAGCACAAAGCAGGCTGCCAATTGCTGCAAGGTTCTGCCGGCATTGAATAATGTCGGAGAGTTCGGCAGGAAATCGAGAGAGCGCATCATGTCGTAAAATGTCTGTGCGGTTTCTTCTAGTGCAGCATCATGCTTGATGAGCTGCAGAAACTCATTCCGCTTCACGACCTGAAAGAAAAGCTCGTTGTATCGCTGCATCAGAGCGCTGACTTTCTTCCGGTAACAATATTTGGCATCAGCGAGGGTAATATTCTTGGCAACGCGGCGGAAGAGGTCTTCCGGCGTTTCTTTCGGATGGCCGCGGGCATCTTTCTCCAGATAGCGCAGGGCAAGAACAGTTTTGGCGTTTTTGGAGAGGGGAATCTTAGGCGAAGGCATCGGTAAAAGAACAGCAAAACAGCTATATAAACGTTATCTCGAAATAAAATGGAAAGAGAAATACCAAAATCTTTATATCACTTCCTTCCCTTCTTTCTCTGATACATGAAAGCCTACACCCGCCGCGGCGATCTTGGCTACACCCACGATTATTCGGGGAAGAAAATTCCTAAAGACGATCCCCGTATCGTCTGCTGGGGAAAAGTTGATGAGTTGCAGGCAGCTGTTGATGGAGCGATCCTGCACGCCAAAGGGAAAAACAGGCAGATGCTGCAAGAAGTGCAGACCAAGCTCTGGCAGATTTCTGGAGAGATTGCCTGCAGCCCGCCGGAATGCGTGAACGATCCCGTCACGGAAAGCGATGTTAAAGCGATGGAACGGTTCATCGATACTCTGGGAGAGCCGCCCCAGAAATTCATCCGCTTTACGACGATGGAAGCGATTGTCTTAAATGAATGCCGGGTGCGCTGCCGGAATCTGGAACGGAACTTGGTGAAATTGCTCCGCAAGAGAACGCTGCGGCCGGTCATCTTTAAATATGTGAATCGCTTATCGAGCTTGTTCTTCATGCTGGCGTACAAACAAGTAGCAAAGAAGAGGTAAGAACAACGGTTCCTGACACTTTAAATCAAATGGCTCCGCAAACGAAAAAGAAAAAAAAGAGGGAACAGCTTCGCAAAGCACTGCACTGGTTCGAGCATTTCACCGACAAAGTCATCCCCATCCTTCTCGTGGCGCTGGGCATCGTGCTGATTCTGGAAAATCCCCTCTGGACGCTGGTGCACTTAGAAGAGTACGAGCCGTGGATAACGATTTTTGACTATACCATTGTTACTTTTTTCGTTGCCGACCTCATCTTCAAATGGTTCAAAGTGAAGAAGCTTTCTACGTTCCTGAAACTCTATTGGATTGAGATACTGGCCGTATTCCCCTTTTACTTTATCTTCCGGCTTTATACTCGTTTGGCAACCCTGCTGCGGATCAGCTCTGAAATTCGCGAAGCGCAGACTGCGGCGCATGAAGCGCTGCTGATCCGCGAAGCCAGCTTAATCCGGGAAGCTGAACTAGCGAAAGAAGTCCGTCTGCTGCGGGAAACCCGGCCATTGGTACGAGCACTGCGGCTGGGGCAGCGGTTCTTACGGCTGCTGAAAGGGCGTGTCTTGCTGGGGAAAACGCTGGCGAAGAGGAAGCATTGAGACAGTAAGAGGAGAATCAGTAATCTCCTTAGAAAAAGTGCCTCCCATTTAGATATCTTCCAGAGACTATAAGCTAGCTAAATAAGTGCGAGAAAACACAATCTTTAAATAAACGATTATTTTTCTGTTAAATACAATGGAAGAAAAATATTTTATTGAATATAAAACAGATAAAGCAACTAATTATGAGTTGCCTGAAAACCTTAGAAGTGAACTGATGAGGATTAAGGGATTAGTAATTGAACATGAATCTTCTTGTAAACCATTAGTGATTGTTACTGTGCCAAAAGACGAACTTGATAAAGTTAGATATTTAGATTCTGTTGTTAGAATTTACGAAGACATTCAATTTAGCCCAATGAACGGGTGAGATCTTTTTATTGTCTTTTCTCTATTCGACTTAATCCCTATCTTTCTCATTAGCCTTCCTCAGCAGCTCTATCGCTTCCTCATCTTCCACCTGCGGAAATTCCCGGTAAAAGGCGCCGATGGCGTAAAAGAATTCCGGCGTGTGCAAGCAGATAACTTCGTCGGCTTTCTGCTTAAGCTTGGCAACCGCTTCGGCAGAGCCGACGGGAATAGCGACAATGATCTTCTTCGGCCGCTCTTGCCGCACAAAAGCGATCGCTGCCAGCATGGTGCTGCCCATGGCCACGCCGTCATCGACGATAATAACCGTTTTTCCCCGAAGAGAAAGTGGCTTCTGCTTTCCTCGATAGAGCACCGCGCGCTCTTTAAGTTTCCTGCGGAGCTCTGTGATTTGCGAAGCGAGGTACTCTGCAGAAATGCCTTCCAAGCGAATAAGACTTTCATCGAGAAGTTCGCCGCGCAGGCTTACCGCGCCGATAGCTGCTTCCGGATTGTCTGGGGCCGGAATTTTCTTCGTGAGCACTATGTCTAACGGAAGCTGCAGCTCTTTCGCCAGGACAGAACCGAGCTGCAGTGCTCCTCGGGGAATGGCCAGCAGGACAGTATCTTTTTTGGTTTTATATGCAGCCAGCTTTCTGGCCAGCAGCTTTCCCGCTTCGAAGCGATCTTGGAAGATCATACAATTTCAAGAGAAAAATAGTATTTAAGCTTTGTTGGGGGTAGTCACAAAATAACAAAAGATAAATAAAAGTACATCTTTCTCTAGCCTATAATCCAAAACCGAGGTGAAAGATTATGACGGTTAAAATCTATACCACACCCACCTGCCCGTGGTGCGCGAAAACCAAAGAATGGCTGAAAGCCAAGAAAATAAAATATATGGAATTCGACGTGGTAGCGGACGAAAAATCCCGCAAGGAAATGCTCAAGAAATCCGGCCAGAGCGGCGTTCCCGTCCTCGACATTGACGGGCAGATTATCGTCGGCTATGATCCGGATGCGATTGAGAAAGCCCTGAAGAAAGGAAAGAAGTAGGAACGAGAGAAAAGCCAAAAGGGGACATAGGGATAGCAAGGACAATGCCGAGCAACAAAAAGCGGAAAGTTAGACTCGACCACGTTTACCTTTCTGTCAAAGACCTCAATAGAGCTATCAGATTTTACGAAGAGCTTCTGGGCACAAAAGTGAAGCATCGGGAAAAAGATACGTGGGCAGATTTTGACGATGGAAGAGGCTTTTATCTCGGCTTAATTAACCCAAAAATCGTGAGCAAAAGAAGGATTGTCGGAAATAATGTGATTCCCGTCTTCTTCGCCGATAATGTTGATGCTGTCTTTAAAATGGTAAAGAAGCGGAAAGTGAAAATCCTCTTCCCACCAGAAGACCTGAAGTTCACCAATTATCCCTATCGCTGCTTCCAGTGCGAAGATACGGAAGGGAATATCATTGAAGTGGCGAAATACGAAAGAGAATGAAGCCATGATCTTCACCATCCTTGCTTACAATATCGAAAGAGGGTTCCATACCGAAAATCATGTTCGGGAAGAAGTGCGCTTGGAAGCAGCACAGCGTGCTGTTCGAGGAGTGAACCCCGATCTCCTGGCCCTCACGGAAGCCTGTTATGGGGGGCCGAATTCGCACGGGATAAAGATGGATTACCCAGAAATTTTCGGCTTTCCCTACGGCCAATTCGGCGGCTATCCTTATTTTGGGCCGCGCCGGGGAGACGAAGGTGGGAACTGCCTCCTGTCCCGTTTTCCGATGCATGCAGAATCCGTACGCCTCGCCTACAAAGGAGCGGTGCGGGGGCACATCCATCTTGACGATACAGTTCTCTGCATCGACGTGGTGCATCCTTCGTATTCCGTCGATGACCAGAAGAAAATTGCTACGCTAAGCCCGCTGATTCGCTCCCGCCAAGAGCCATATATTCTTACCGGAGATTTCAACACCGTCCATCCTGATGACCCGTACGATTGGGATCTGGTAAGCAAAGGGTT
This sequence comes from uncultured Methanosarcinales archaeon, assembly GCA_964582035.1. Classification (GTDB taxonomy): domain Archaea; phylum Nanobdellota; class Nanobdellia; order Woesearchaeales; family GW2011-AR9; genus JAUYQE01. Next base: position 30,606 of record CAZOPZ010000006.1, read on the forward strand.
GCGTGATTCTTTTGATGACGATACCGCTCTTTCATTGGTTGAAAATTGGCGCAAAGCAGAACTGGTCTCCTGGATTCTGGCGCAGGGTCTCCGCGATCCTTTCTCTCCCGAGGAGCGGCAATCGACAGTTCCAACGCTAAAAGAAGGAAAGCAAAAATCCGGCGTGCGCCTGGATTTCTTTTTCGTTTCTCCGCATATTACCGTGAAAGAAGCGTACGTGCTGAAGAATCCGGACACGGAAATCGCTTCGGATCATTATCCGATCGTGGGCGTGTTTGAGATATAGAAAGAAAAAGAAGAGAGGTTGGTTGGAGTTCTCAATTTTTTAACAGCAGTTGCATGTTGGAACTGCCATGCCTGTGGCAACAAGCACTCATCTTTTGCCAGCAATAAGCAATTTCTCCATTTCTCTAGTAAACTCTTTTGCCCGTTGCAATGAAGTCTGCGCTTTGGATTGTTTTTCGACTTCTATAGTCCGATATTGGATAAAGCTTCTTTTTTCTTTTTCGAATGCAAAGGACTCAAGGAGAGCGTCTGCTTTCATTCCAGCAATACGGAGCGCTTCTTCTTTTGTTTCTTCATATTCTTCAAGCAAAGAGTCTTTGAGCTTTCTCCGCACATATACAATCAATGCATCAGAAGTCACTTTATGGACAATTTTTTCGCCTACTTTGAAGCCGAGTTTCAAGAGTGCCGCATTGGCAAAATAATACATAGCATAATAGGAGCAGACAATAACCCATAAATCGGATATTTTTTTCTGATACACTTCCTCTGCGACAGTTAGGCTCTCTTTTGCATTTCTCAACAGAATATCCAGCACTGGTTTATTCATAACCGTTCTTTTGAGCAAGCCATCCTGCAAATAGGATTTTACATTGCTTTCAGCTTCTTTAATCTTGTTGGTATCCAGCATTTTTGAGCAACCGATAATATTCTTCTATGCCCACCAAAATAATATTATTTTTAAGAGCTTCGCTGACGACGGTAAATTCTCGGCTTTGGGCCATGTGGATAAAATCTTGATAGGCGATAGCAGTTACATGAACTTTCTCTGGCCACAGAGAGAGCACCCGTCTTATCTCTTTTTCGTCTCCCCCAACAGTGAGAAGATCTATGTCGGAATGTTTTGTCGCAGTTCCCTTTGCCCGAGAGCCAAACAATAGGGCAATAAAAATGAAAGGAAGCTCTGCTAATCGGCGTTGTAAAACCAGGAAGTTTTGGTCCTTGAACAGTGCTTTTCTCCGCACATCTTCCGCTTCAAAGAGCCGAGAATCAAAAGCATACGTTAATGCGCAGGCTTTGGCATTGCCGACTTTGGTTATTTTTAGCAGTCCGTCCTTTTCCAACTGGAGCACTTTCTCGTATGCTATGCGGTAGTTTATTTTTGCTCTTTCCGATATCTGCTTAATGGTAAATCGCTTTTCTTTGTTGTCTAACAACAGCTTTAGGATTTTAATCGCGCTGGTCATGGGTTTTGGGGTTTATTATTGAAGGTAATATAACTATTACTTAAAGTAATATATAAAGATTTGGGTGTTCTGCACGGCTATCGTTTTGGTGACGCCAACAAAATGGTCTTCTATCTTCGGGCCAGTTGTCGAGCGCCCAATACCAAAATTCCCCCCCACCAACCTTTAAAAACCACCGCCCCTTCCCCTCGTCCGTGGATAGCGCCATGACGTTAGTGAACACCCGCTGAGCCCGCAAGGCGATGATGAACGGTAGTAACTGACCAGCGCCCACAAAGCTGCATGTAAAACAAATGAGAATCATTCGTCAAGAAAAGAGTGTCATCCCGGCCTGTGATATGCCTTTGGTGCCATTCAAGAAACTGCTTCGGGAAACAGCTGATATCGACGCTATTGGAGCGTATAAAATTGGATTCGTACTCGCCTTAGGATATGGCTTGCCAAGAGCCGTAGAAATCGCCCGGGCGTATACGGAAAAACCCCTCATCTATGATCATCAAAAAGCAGGAACGGACATCCCGGACACGGGAGAGCTGTTCGCAAAAACCGTCAGGCGCGCCGGCATCGATGCGGTTATCCTGTTCCCCCAAGCCGGGCCGGAAACAGAAAGAGCCTGGATTGAGGCTGCTTTTGAACAGGGCTTAGGAGTAATCGTCGGCGGGCTGATGACGCATCGAAAATATCTCAGAAGCGAAGGGGGTTATATAGCAGATGAAGCCATCCTCGATATGTATCTCAAGGCCTCAGAGTTGGGAGTGAACGATTTTGTCGTTCCCGGAAACCGGCCGGAAGATATCAGAAAAATAAGAAAAGCGTTAGAGGACAACGGCTTTCCCCCCACGTTCTATGCCCCCGGCTTCATCACGCAGGGCGGCTCAATTTCAGAAGCAGCGAAAGTTGCCGGAGACTGCTGGCATGCCATTGTCGGCAGAGATCTCTCTGGAGCAGATAATATCAGAGAAGCGGCAAGGGAACTGGCCAAGAATATCTAAAAAGCGCAGGGCACCCGCCACAATTCCTCGACGAAAAATAAACTTTTCTTAAGAAAAAACCTACCCAAACAACCCTTCTTCCCCCTCATCTTCCTCGGCCAGCTGCACTTTTTCGATGGCAGCCAAGAAGTCCTGCTGCGTCACATATTCCCGGCTCTCTCGAATCGCACCATAACCCGCTTCCGTGCAGACGGCCTGGATTTCAGCACCGCTAAAGTTTTCCGCCTGCGCCGCCACTTCTTTCAGCTTGACCCGCTTCAGGTTCATGCTTTTGGTGTGCACCTGCAAGATTTCCAACCGCCCGTCAGCATCCGGCAAGCCCACTTCAATGAGCCGATCAAGCCTTCCGGGGCGGAGTACGGCCGAATCCAGAATGTCGATCCGATTGGTCGCCCCAATAATCTTCACATTGTCCAGATGCTTGAAGCCGTCCATCTCCGCCAGTAATTGCACGAACGTCCGGTTCACTTCCCGCTCGCCAGACGTGCCGAGATCGATGCGCGTCGCTGCCAAGGCATCAATCTCATCGATAAAGACAATGGCCGGCGCTTTCCTGCGGGCCAGAGCAAAAATCTCTTTCACCAGCTTCGCCCCTTCGCCGATAAACTTCTGCACGAGTTCTGAGCCGACCACCTGGATAAACGTCGCCTGGGTGCTATTCGCCACGGCTTTTGCCAATAAGGTCTTTCCCGTCCCCGGCGGGCCATATAATAATACTCCTTTCGGCGGCTTGATGCCCACTTTCTCAAACAGCTCCGGCTGCAGCAGCGGCAGCTCAATCACTTCTTTTATTTCCTGCATCTCTTCCTGCAGGCCGCCGATCAAGGACCAGCTTTCCTGCGGCTTTTCGATAATCACAAACTTCTCGACGTCAAACATGTCGGTTAAGGCGATCTTCTCCACCACATTCAGGTTCTTTTGGTCGACCAGAACCGCATCGCCACAGTGCAGTTCCGGAATCCCTTTTGCAACATAGCAATAGAACTTATTGCCGTTCGGCAGCCGGATGATGGCTTTGCCCTGCTGCATCCCCGTAACATCGGCCACGAGCAATGCCGGCTTTTTAAAATTGGAGAGTTCCTGGGAAGTATTGCTATACATCTCCCGCAAGAGCGCCGCCTCTTCCTGCAGCCGGGCTACGGTAACCTGCATCAGGCGGTTCTCCTCCTGCAAGAGCTCCAATGTCGGAAGAAAATGCTGCTCATTCGCCAAAAGCAGATTCTCCGATTCTTTAGCGATGGTCCTTTCAGTTCCTTTGCTCAGAATACCGGAAAGAATCTCTTTCTCAGCCCGGACTCCGTCACTTTTCTGCTCAGCAGTTGCCTCACTCATGAGAAAAGAAAACCGCCGGAGATTTATAAAACTTTACGTACCGAAAGCTTTTTCTCTTTCAGCGCCTGCTCCACAGATTTCCCGACGGCACCCCGCCGCTGGATCTTGATCAGGCCTTTCTTGCTCACCCGCGCCTGCACCAATATTTCATCGCCATGGCATAACGCCACCTCCCCATCCCGCAACGCACGGTCCACGAACAGGCGGATATAGCGGCCATCAAACTCCGCTTCAAAAGCAGCCGTCTCCCGTGCCGAAGCCCGCAAGGGCTGCACCTCGATATGCAAACCCAGCTCCCCTTCAATCTTTTTTATCTCGCTGCCCCCCGTGCCGATGACGCGGGGAATATCTTTCTCGGGCAGGAAAAGCTTCACATGCCGGTCATCGATAAACTGCAGCTCGCACTGCGGGCTGTACTTGTGAAAATAATCTTTCAGCTGCTCCGCTGCAAAATGCCATACGGGCTTGCGCTCTTTCTTGCCCACGGGAACAACGACCGTATGCTCCCCATAAGAATACATCTCATAGAGCAACGAGCCGCCGGTAAAATCGCGGATCTCAACGATAGGCCGGGCTAGATCCGCTTCCACCATGCCGCTGGGCACTTTCACGACCATGGCCAGCTCCAGCACTTTGGCGATCTGCCCGCCCTGCACAAAAACGACCGTATCCACCACCTGCGGGATGATACCGAGATCAATCCTCCCAATGAACCGCTGGATGGCATCGATGGGCGCCGTGGCATGCACGATGCCGATCATGCCGATGCCTGCTAAGCGCAGATCCGCATAGAGCAAGAAATCATCCGTATTCCGCATCTCATCAAAGAAAGTCTTATCCGGCCGGCTGAGCAGCAGCACATCATGGATCTCGCCACGCTCTCCATGGCTCAGCGAATATTGCGTAATGTTGCTGCTCAGCAGCATGTCCCGGGGGCTTTCCACCGTCTTGATGATCTTCCCCCGCGCCGCAAAATATTCTGCCAACGCTCGGGCTAAAGTGGTTTTTCCTTCGCCGGGGCTTCCGGCCACCAATACGCCAGAAGCCTGCTCCGTTAAGCGCAATCGTAAGCGCTCGTCCAGCTGATAATCATCTAAATCCAGCTTGGCGACGGGCCTTACGGCAGTAATCTCCCAGCCATCGCTGAACGGCGGCTGCGTAATGACGATACGGTACGTGCCGAGCTGCACCACGGCACTGCCTTCCCGCTCAATTTCAATGAAACTGTCATCCCGCGATGCCGCAATCTCCATGATCTGCTTGCTCATGCGCCGGAGCTGCTCTTTTTTCAGGAGCGCCTCGCTAAGCTGCGCCATCACCCACTTCCCGGGCTTGCCGCGCTTCGCTACGGGAAAAGCGCCATCACGGAGATGCACGCTCATCGTTTCCGCATCAAAATACTGCTCAATGAGAAGCTCTCCTTTTTCCGCCGTGATTTGGTACACCTGCAGCCCTTGGGCACGAGCGCTGACGGCCTGCATGGCATTGCTCGTAATTAAGACCGCATTTTCTTCCCA
>CAZOPZ010000007.1:0-12071 GCA_964582035.1 uncultured Methanosarcinales archaeon
CGCTAAAAGCTTCTGAGCCATACTGGTCGTACTGCTGGCGCTTTTTGTCGTCGCTCAAGACCGCAGCCGCCTCGCTGATCTCTTTGAACTTCTCTTCATACTCTTTCTTTTTTTCTTCCGGCGCCCGGTCAGGATGATATTGCAAAGCCAGCTTCTTGTACGCTTTCTTGACTTCTTCTTTCGTCGCGCCTTTGCTGACGCCAAGGATTTTGTAGTAGTCTTTGCTCATGTTCGGTGCTCTGCTGTTTGGAAGGAGGCTGCTTCGCGTTCTGCACCAGTTTTAGTGGTTGTTTCTCCTATGCGGGAAGAGAGCTCTTCCGGCTGAAAGGGAAGGGCAGAAAAAAGTTCTTTTTCCAGCTGCTGAGCTTTTTCTTCATAGCTCTCCCACAGCGCCGCAGGCCGAGGATAGCGCTCGCGCAGATACGCAAAGCGCCGCTCTTTCAGGACAACCTGCTCCTGGAAAACCCGCAAATCCGCATAGCGGACAATTTTTTCTTCGACGCTTAGAACGGCCTGGGGATTTCCTTGCCGGAGCAGGGCTGCGGCCAGTTCCGGAAAATCGTCTTTGAAAATGTCGTGGGCAATCTCTCCCTCGAACTTTCCCGCAAACTGCTTACGAAGGTTTTGCCACATGGCAATTTCTTCGTCGGAATAGATGTAAGAATGGAACCTGCTGCTGTTGCTCTTCAGGTCAGGAAACGTTACCGCTTTGAACAAGTCATGGAGAAGCGCTAAGCACGTGACGAATTCTTTGTCAACAGCTCTCCCCTGTTTCTGCACCTGTTCTGCAAGAAAAAACGCCACTTCCCGAACTTTCAGGCAGTGCCGAAAGATATTTCGGGGGACTTTATACTCGTCAAAATAGTCCAGGCATTGCTGTTCGGTGGGAAGGATCATGCATATTTCCATGAGTTGGACAGAGAGGGTGATAATGCGAGCACAAGTGCTTCTTTATCCGTCCCACTTTTATCTTTTTCTGTTTGATCTTTTTCTGCTTGCTTCTGTTCTACTCTTCTCTCCAGCCCATCATCTTTCTTCCGCGAAACAAGCGGGGTATACTGCCCAGAAGGCGGCGAAGGTTCTTCTGCTCGCGGCGGGAAATACAAGCGCCGTTCTTTTTCCCGCTCGTCTTCCGGCTGCTGGTAAGAAAGCCCGCTGCCGAAACCGTAGAGAGTGAGAGCACGGAACAATGCGCTTTGCAGACGTTCTCCCCGCTCCCGATCGTAAGCGCTGCTCACAAAGAGAGCAGCATCGGAGGGGATGTGAGCAGTGTTCTGCTGAGAAGAGCTGCAGTATCCCGAAAAGGAAGCTCGCCCTCCATCGTACGCCCCCCCATCACGAGAAGCTCCCCCATAGCTCGTTCTTTCACTCATGGTCTGATTATTTTGTTGTTCAATGCGTTTTATTAACGGTATGCAGGTCCTTCTTTAGAAGCTCCTTCGGCATAGCCTAAAGCTGGTTCCGCAGAGACGCTGGGGAGTTGATATGGTTTGTCAGGGCCTTCTCCTGCGAGATCATATCTCCCCGCACGCTGAAAGCAGTATTGCGTGACGCAGTCTAACGCCGCCTGCAAAGCAGGATTATTTTCTGCTTTCTGGCCATATTCCGCAGCCATACCCACAGCAATTCCCAGATAGAGCGGATCCGTTGCCGGGCGATATTCAAGAGGAAGACTTTCCAGCAGAAACAGAGCATTGAGATAATGCCTATCTCGAATTTCACCATCGACAAGATTTCCTATGTCTTTCAATCCTTTCAGGTCAGCGTAAACTGCTTTGGGATCGGGAAATCGCGGGTTATAGTCCGGCCTTGCATACCTTGCCCCTCTATTCGCCGATCCTAGTCTCGCTGCTCCTAGTTTGCCTACCAGGCCCTCCCCATTTGCTCTTTCAGTTCCTGCTCCGCTTGGAGCCACTTTTCTTTCCGTAGTATCTTTACTCATTTTGTTTCACCTTTTCTCTGTTATTTTTTTATCAAAAAATTACTTCTCTTTCTTCTCCGTGAATTCCGCATCGACGACGTCGTCATCAGCGGACTTTCCAGTGCCTTGCTGCGAGCCCTTCGCCGACTGCTTGGCTGCCGCCTCCTGATAAATCTTCGCCCCAATCTCCTGCACGACTTTGTTCAGCGCTTCGATCTTGGCATTGATCTCTTCAGGCTCACCGGACTTCCGCGCGTCTTCCAGCGCTTTCATCTGCTCCTCTATTTTCTTTTTGGTGCCGGCATCAATCTTGTCCTTGAACTCTTCCAGCACTTTCTTCGTCTGGAAAAGCACCGCATCCGCGTTGTTCTCGGCATCAATCTTGGCTTTTTTCTTCTCATCATCGGCCGCATGTTTCTCCGCTTCCTGCCGCATGCGCTCCACTTCGCCTTTGCTCAAAGTACTCGAACCCGTAATCTTTATTTTCTGCTCTTTGCCCGTCCCCAGATCCTTGGCGCTGACGTGCAGGATGCCGTTCGTGTCGATGTCAAACGTGACTTCCACCTGCGGCACGCCCCGCGGCGCCGGCGGGATGCCCATCAAGTCGAACTGCCCCAAGAGCTTATTGTCACCAAACATGGGCCGTTCGCCTTGTGCAACACGGATCGTTACCGCCGTCTGATTGTCCGCGGCCGTCGAGAAGATCTGCGATTTCTTCGTCGGCACGGTGGTATTCCGCTCGATCAGCTTGGTGAACACGCCGCCCAGCGTTTCAATGCCCAGGCTGAGGGGGGTAACATCCAGAAGCAGGATGTCTTTGATCTCGCCCGCCAGCACGCCCGCCTGGATGGCTGCACCAACGGCTACGGCTTCATCCGGATTGACGGATTTGTCGCCTTCTTTGCCTAAGAGCCGGCGCACGAGCTCCTGCACTGCCGGAATTCTGGTCGAGCCGCCGACGAGAATAACGCGGTTGATATTCTCCGCTTTCAGGCCGGAGTCTTTCACTGCCTGCTTGACCGGGCTTTCCAGCCGCTTCAGGATATCGGCGATGAGCTCTTCAAATTTTGCGCGCGTCAGCTCTTCTTTCAGGTGCTTCGGCCCATGGCTGTCTGCGGTAATGAACGGAATGTTGATCTCTACTTTTGTTTTCGACGAGAGCTCGATCTTGGCTTTCTCCGCAGCCTCTTTCAGCCGCTGCATGGCCGTGGCATCGTTCCGTAAATCGATGCCTGTCGATTTCTTGAAGGTGCTCACTAAATGGTCCATCAAAAGCTCGTCGATATCGTCTCCACCGAGATGATTATCACCGCTGGTAGATTTAACCTCAAACACGCCGCCGCCCAATTCAAGGATAGAAACGTCGAACGTTCCGCCGCCAAAGTCGAAGACGAGAATGGTATGGTCTTTCTCCTGCTTATCCAAGCCATAGGCGAGAGAGGCTGCCGTCGGCTCGTTGATGATGCGCAGGACCTGCAATCCGGCAATCTCTCCGGCGTTCTTCGTAGCCTGGCGCTGGGAATCATTAAAGTACGCGGGCACCGTAATGACCGCTTTGGTGACGGGCTGGCCGATATGCGCTTCCGCATCCCGCTTCAGCTTCTGCAAGATCATGGCCGAAATCTGCTCCGGCGTGTATTCTTTTCCGTCAATCTCTATCTTTTCATTGGTTCCCATCTTGCGCTTGATGGAGCGGATGGTGTGGGATGGATCGACGATAGCCTGATTTCTGGCGATTTGCCCGACGATGACTTCATCTTCGCGCAGGTGCACGACGCTCGGCGTCGTCCTCGTGCCTTCGGCATTTGTCATGATAACTGGCTTGCCGCCTTCCATGACGGCCATCGCCGAAAAAGTAGTGCCTAAATCGATGCCGATGGTGGCTCCTGCTATTTGTTTTTCGCTCATTTTGAATTTCCTCCGTTTGCTTTTTTTTTAGGATTTTTTTTTAGTTTATTCCTGATATTTTTTTCAATCAAGCATTTGCTTTCTGCTTTCCAGCCTGGTGCTCTGCCGTTTCAGCGCGGTTTTTTTCGGTGGTGCTGGCAGCATTTGCCGACGGTAACGGGGCACTTCTTTTTTTTCCGGCGCTGATGCTCACTTTCGCGGGGCGCAACAACCGCCCATGGAGCGTGTAGCCTTTTTGCAGCTCGGCGACAATCCTATTTTCCGGAAGGTCCGATGCCACTTTCATCAACGCTTCATGCGCATAGGGATCAAAAGCTTGCCCTTCCTGAAGCGAGAGGGGCTGGACCCCAAAGTTGTCCAAGATGCCGAGCAATTGCCTATGGATGAGTTCCATGCCGTTGATAAAATCATTTTTTACAGCGCCGGTGTTCTGCAAGGCCAGCTCGAAATTGTCCAGGACCGGAAGGAGCTGCATGATGAGATGCTTGGCAGCCACCTCCTGCATGTCCTGCAGGCGCTTCTCCGTCTGCTTGCGATAATTCTCAAAGTTCGCTTGCGTCCGCTGCACGAGCTCTTTCAGCTCGTCGACAGCGTATTGCTCTTTCGGCTTTTCAGATGCGGAGTTTTCTGTCTTTTCAGGCTCACTGGCCTGCATTTCCGGCTTTTTGGTTGCTGATGCTGTGTTCCTTGGCGACTCGGGGTTTCCTGGCGCTCTCTTTTGGTGATGAGGATCAAGAGAAGAAGCAGCAACGGTTTCCCGAGTTTCCTCGAGTTTCTCTCCCCCGTTCCGCTGCTGCTCTTCTCGTTGACTGTGCATGGTGTGAGTTACTGGATCCATTTTGACGTTTTTCCTCTCGTTTTTGTTGACTTTAAGTAAACTTAGTTGCATTAAGATGGTGCTTATATTTAAATGTTGTGGACAAAATTTAAAAAGTGGGGTTCATTCTTGGTAAGCATGCCGGAACGATTGATCTTGATCCATGAACGGCGATTGCCGGACACAGACCTTAACCGCGAACTGCAATGGGTCGGCCATTCTTTGGGATTGTTCTCTTTACGAGACCGGGATAGCAGCTGCTTCCGGGTTTTTATTACCTTAGTTCGCTCTGCAAAAAAGAACCAGGCGCTTTCTTCTGACGAGATTGCCGAACGGCTGCATCTCAGCAGAGGGACCGTCGTGCATCACTTAATCCGGCTCAGGGAATCCGGCATCGTGGTCCATGAAAAGGAAGGCTATATTCTCCGGGAGAGCACCTTGCAGAATGTCGTACGGAGCATCGAGCGTGACTTTGCGGCGCTCTTCGAGGAATTGCAGCAGATGGCCCGGCAGATTGACGAGCAATTGGGATGAATGTTCACTCAGAGAAACTTAATGTTCAATCTTTTCTATCTCGGTGTTTATTGTTTCTTTGCTCTTTTTCTTCTTGTTCAAGATGTGCTTCACCACCTCCACTACCATCGGCATAAACGACGCAATAATGATCCCGATGATGAACACGCCGAAATTCTTCTGCACGAACGGAATATTCCCAAAGAGATAGCCGGCGAGAATGAAGAGGCTGACCCAAAGAATGCCTCCTGTAATGTTGTAGAGCAAAAAGACCGGATATTGCATTTTCCCGATGCCCGCCACAAACGGCGCAAATGTCCGCACGATGGGAATGAAGCGCGCTAAGATAATCGTCTTTTTCCCATGCTTCTCATAGAACAGCTTTGTTTTTTCTATATGGCCCGGCTTGATGAAGCGATGGTTTCCTGCCAGTAGTCGTTTGCCGACGTGCGCACCGATCCAATAATTCATGCTGTCGCCGATAATGGCAGCGCCGCAGAGCAGGATGAGTATCAGCAGCAGGCTGAAATACCCTTGCGCCGCAAAAGCGCCGATGCCGAAGAGCAGCGAATCGCCCGGCAGGAAAGGAGTGAGGACGAAGCCAGTCTCCGCAAAAATTATGAAGAAAAGAAGGAGATACGTCCAGCTGCCGACGACAGAAAGCAACGTTCCCAGATATTTGTCGACGTGCAGGATGATGTCAAGAAGCTTGGAAAGGACCACCATGGAAACAAGAAAAGGAGGAGGTTAATAAAGGTTAAGGGAACATTTAAAAAATACACCGTAAAGCAGAGGCTTATGAGCATGTTTAGTACTACCGATTTTCAGGACTATTATCAGAAGAGAGTTACTCTGCTCGTCGATGGGAGAGGGGAGAGCTATTCTTCTCAAGAAAGGAGTGCAACATTGGAGTTTAGAGGACGCCTTGTCAAAGAAAGCGTGCAGTTCTTAACGTTAGATGACGTTACTGCGACTAACCACCCCCCCGTAACTGAAGAAGACGAGGGCCTTACTATAGAGACGAGAGGCACAATAAATAAAAGCTATATCATCGGAATTTTTGAAGACAGAACAGAATAGTTCGCTCGTCTTTTAGCCTAACCCCTTAATAACACCCTAACACGTCTTTTTACCCCTCTTTATCAAATATTTCTGATGGTACTCTTCAGCCTCGTAAAACTTCCCTTTTTTCACAATCTCCGTTACAATGGGCTTGTCAAACTTATTCTGCCACCTCTTCTTCACTTCTTCTGCAACTTTTCTCTGCTTTTCGGTGTGATAGAAAATCGCAGAGCGGTATTGTGTGCCAAGGTCCGGTCCCTGCCGGTTTATTTGCGTCGGATCATGGATGCGAAAGAAGACGTCCAGCAGCTGTTCATAACTCACTTTTGCGGTATCGAACGTTACTTCCACCGCTTCCGCGTGGCCGGTTTTATTAGTGCAGACATCCTCATACGTCGGCTGTTTCATCTTCCCACCGGTATAGCCCACACGCGTCGCCAGCACTCCCAAAACTTCAGAAAAAGCCAGCTCGACATGCCAGAAGCAGCCGGCTGCAAAAGTAGCCATCTCTTTTTTCGTCATGGTCTTAGAGGGGAAGAAGCTTATGTGGTGCTTGCTTTTATTGTAACGGCAGCTTTCCCGTCAGCGCATCGATCTTTCCGGCAATATCCGGGCCGATGCCCAAGCACGTCCTCGTGCCTGGAGCGATAACGGTTTTTCCCGCATCCGTAATGAGCGCCGTAGTTAAATCAGCATCCTTCGCCTGCTGCAGGAAAGAAAGCAGCTCTTTCTCGTCTTTGGCTTTCAGCACGATCTTGGCCATGCCTTCATTGCGCCAGGCGGTTACCAGCTTTTTATCAGAACGCAGGACGGCTTCCACGGACGCATGCGCCACTTGGGCAGAAAGCTTGCCTTTCGGGAGCTTTAAGTCCTGGCGGACGAGGATGACTTGTTTGTAGGTGAAGTCGGACATACAGAAAAGAAAAGAAGAAAGGGTATAAAAGATTATGGTTGAGCGATGAGGCACTGAGACAATGAGGCACTGAGAGAGTTGCTCCCCCCAGAAAGCTCAGTCGCTTTCCCCACCTCTCTCCTCTCCCGCACCGATGATCTCGTACCCCCAGCTGTCGAAGCGCAGCTTTCCCCCATCCCTTAATTCTAACTGCCCCCGGGAAAGGATGGTAAGATCAGGCAGCTCCACCCAGTACCTGTCCGGCGCAAGGCGGCAATCTTCCCGATAAACATGGGCTGCATCCCCGCCGTAAGGGAACGTATATACCACTTCCGTCCCCCGCGAGCCGTACAGCCGCAGCGCCGAACCCAAAGACAAAGCCGCGCCAAGGGCACCGGCAACCAAAACTCCTGCCACTACAGTATCTCGTAGACTCATATGTTTCACCTCACCTGTTTTCTGTTTGATTATCCCCGAAGACCCGCCGGTGAAGCACCAGATTGCCCTCAGCATCATACTGCTCCCGCACTTCAAATGGAGTTTCTTTTATCCGCAAGATGGTTTCCAGCCGGCCGTCGCCGTCAAAGTCCCGGGAAGCGAGAGTCGCGTCCTTGAGAGAAACAAACCCAGCCTGGGTTTCTCCATCTGGAATATCCTGATAGCGGCCCAGCTCATAGGCTAAAAGTGCCACAAAAGCCGTGCCAATAGTCCCCAAAGCCAGTCCGTTGGTAAATGCCGCCGATATCAACGGGTCTTTTTGGCCTTTTTCCATGGTTCAAGAACGTGAGCGTTGGGAATTATATAGTTTATGAATTTTTACTCGGAAAGAAAACCTACCAGGCTTCCGGCGATATCCGGATACGGGGAGCTTCAGGAGGGGCAGCTCCTGTCAATGCCCGCCGGTTGTACTGGGCCAGCCACCGGAGCGCAGTGTGCAGTTCTTCATCAGAAAAAGCCTCATAGCGATGCAGCAGGAGGATCTTCTCTTCAATACGAGGGATGTTCTCTGCTGAGATGCTATACCGTGCCGAAGGCGTGTAGTTGGTATCGTACACAAACAGGACTACATCAGCCACGTCTTCCAATACGTTTTTCGCTCCATGGCAGGTTACGGCAGCAACTGCGCGCATCACCTGCTGGCAAGCGGGGCCGGTAAGATCTTCAATGCCATGATAGCTGCTCCCACTTATTTCCTGCCAGGAGTCCCAGAAATTGGGGCCGAAGTTTGCTGAAAACAGGTGAGCCAGCTCATGAAGCAGCACGCGGGAATTCGCGCACTGATTGTAGCCCATGCAGTATAGATAGATGTCTCCTTCTTCTGGATCAGCTTTTCCAACTGCTGAGCTGTCACGGTCGAGAATGAATAGCGCATCCACGGACGTGAATTGTTCCGGCAGATTATCCCAATTGGCCTCGAGTTTCCGATACGCTTGCGCGATGCGGAAGATGCGCTCATTACGCCAGTCAGCAGAAATATCCCGCGACTGGTAGATGGGAATGCCTAGCTCGTCTTCAAAAGCTTCTTCAAGCGGCGTTTCGTGCAGCAGGGAATCGAGAGGGCTATCATACGGCTCTTTGGACCGGTGGTCTATGATTATCGTTGTTGCGACAGCTGTTGCCAGGAGCGAAGTACCAAAATACAGTGCGGCAATGGTTTTGTTCATGATTCCATTCTACTCCGCCGGCACGGGCACAGGGGCTTTCTGCCGGAACGGCCGTGCGACGTAATCAACAACTTTTTTCCACAACGGCTTGCGGTCTTTCTGCGGCGGAAACATGGTCGTGTCACGGAAGTAGGATGCTGATGTCCGAAAATAGTGGACTGCACTTATAGCCATCAAGGCCAATCCCAAACTTGTACCATACTGCTCTTTCGTGACGGTTGGGAGAGCAAATCCTGAGGGTTCTACACCATAAATAAGGTCATCAATCCCCCACGATAAAAAAAGTGTTCCTAGTGCGAAACCTAATGGCCGTATGCCTCTGAAAGGGTTATACGGAGCTTGTGCCGCCCCCGTATTCACTAATTGCTGTAGTTCCCGACGTTCCTGCCGCTCGTTCTTTTTTCTTGATGAAGAGTAGTTCCAGAGCCCGGAAAGGGCACAGAGTCCTCCAGCAATCGTAATGAGTGCATTTCCCGTTTGAGTGCCAGCCAGAGAAAGATATACCCCATACCCACTAAAACCAAGAGCCTCTCCCGTATCACATACTTGCACCAAATCGTACTTGGTCTTCCCCGCTTTGTGCGCCCAATATGTTACTTTCTCATAGCCGCGCAGGACAATGTCGTCAAGAGTGTTGAGCATCATTTTTATTCCCTTTACTCCCTCACCGGCAATCCTGCCTCTCGCCTCCATTGTTGATAGAAGCCGAACGGCACGGGAACAATAAGGGGGGAAGGCTTTTCTTTGAGAAGCAAAAGATCCAACTTTCCAGCTTCTTTGTGGAAGACGTACATGCTGCCTGAAGCTAAGGTAATTCGAGTAACACCTTCTTTATCATTATCGTAAATATCATCGATTTGACAATCCCCGCTGGAAGGGCGTTCTCCCGGATAGAGCCGCAGGAGAACGTCATCATCCACGGGCGTGATAATATACCTTTTTTCACTACGCCAAGGATTGTGAAATACTAAAAGGTCTGCGTTGTCTATCTCTCTTGCACTCGAACCATTGGAAAAAGTAGGAATCAGCGCTACTTCCAGCTCGGGCAGCTGCGCTAAGGCGATCATAGCATGCTGAACAACATCCTGCAGATGAACAGCAACAAGCTGCTGCGTCAGGGAATCGTTGAGAATATCATTTATCGGAGAGTCCTGGACGGACCAGGGCAAGCGCTGGGTACAGTAAGGGGTAAGTGTAGGAATCATGGTTTACCTTTCATCAATTAAAAAATGCAATTGCAACACCAGTAAGCCTAGGCCGAAACCAAAAGGGCCAAGGCTAAACGACTCGCGATAATCGTCAGAAGGGGCGCGGGAAACCAGCCAAAAATCCCTTCCTGCCTCACGGGCAGCTTCCGAGATCTCAAGAGCTGTTTCTCTTCCTTCGTCAGCCGCATAGTAAGTAGGCATAAGATAGCGATAGATAGCCGCGTGCTGCTCTTCATCGAAAGCTTCCCGAACCATCCCCAGGAGAGCCCATCGGACATGTGTCGCAGCCCCGACACCCTGCCAGGTACCGTAGCAATAGGGCATCGCTGCTTCATAGTTATTGCTCATAGTAAGAGCTAAACATTCCCGACCTGTATCCGGATAGCCATCTGCGATGAGCTGGTTGGCAAAGGCAAAATGAGCATCATAAACTACATCGGCCGCAACATCTTGGGCCATCCTTCGTGCATCCTGCACGCGCCTCATTTCGGCAACCGCGGGAGAGTTGAATACCGTTGGCTCTTCACCGAAATGCAGCAGGTCAGAAAGAGAGCTGCAGCTCGTGGTGAGGGCCAGAGTTCCCGCCAGGATGCTGTTTTTCAAAGGGTTCATCGTTAGTTGGATGGTAATGGCGAGTTTTGATTTTGGGGTTGATGGAGAAAAGGTACTGGCACGGCGAGCTCTTCCCGGAGCATCCGGATAAGCAGCTGTTGAACGGGGCCCCAACAAGCTTCTGGCCAGGACTGGGTATAGATGCCCAGTTGGAGGCAGCTGTTATACAATTCAGGAAAAATAATATCGCCAGGAGACGGGAAATAGTCTCGGAGTAAGGCGGCCGCAAGAGATGGAACGGCAGTGTCTTCTACCTGAGAAGCAGCCATCATGCCGAGAGAGCGGGCAGACGCTTCTTCTAGAGCAGAAATGAAATAATCATCACGCTGAAAATGCTCTTCTATCATACTGCCCTCATAGCCCATGAAAAGGCCAGCGATTCCCATGCCCGCCATCTGCAGCCGGTGTTTAAGCTGTTCGTTCATCTTCAGTTCGCCCCGTCTTTACCCTCTGCCGTATAAAGAGAATGATTTTGCAAATACTCATCCAGCCACAGCAGCAAGCTGGTAACTTCTACCTGACGAGCGGCTGCTTCGCCCTGCAGCTGGGCTTCGCAGGCGGAGAAATAGTCATCGCGAAGAAGGATTTGTGGTCCGCAGATGGATTCTAAAAATGCATCATTATTTTCTGCAGTTTGGGCTACGCCCGGAAGAGCAGGAGCATGCAGACTAACAGCAAGAAATAGTCCAGGTAAAAATGATCGGGGTGTTTGGTTGTTCATGGAGTAGGCACCCATCTCCCTCTTTCGTCTCGTCTTATTCTTCCAGTTGATACACGCGAATTCTGTTCGCGGGCACTTGCCAGAGACCTTGCTGCAGCTCTTCCGGCGTCAAGCCGCTGATCTCGACGCTCACGCCGCCGGGAACGATGCGAAAGTCAAGGCTTTCTTTGGTGAGATAGTCCCCTTCGCATCCAATGCCATCGTCGTAATAATTTTGCACTTCAACAGCTTGCCGACCCACTTCCGGCCTTTCCAGAAAGAAAAAATACTGGCTGGGCGTACCCGGAACAGAGGAAGGCACATACTGTTCTTCAATAACCACGCCGCTGACGGTAATATTCCCAGTGGAATCGCTTCTTCCGCAGGAGAAAGGGAACTGCAAAGCAGCGAGCGCGAGCAGCCCGGAAGCAAGGATAGTGCGGCGAGAAACGGGAGTCACCGCCGATACTTTTCTTTGTTCTCCTTTTCGAAGCTCGATTTCGCCGTTGGGCTGAGCCACATACAGAGTTCCCGTATAATCGCGAGGTAACTTTTCTCTTGCTATTTCGACTCTTTCTCCCCGCGGGGCAGCCAGAGCGATGCGTTCGATGGCTGGTCCTCTTTCGGGAGAAATTACTGTTTTTCCCGTTATGAGGCTCAGAAGCTCGTCAATTTCTTGAGTAGTGTTCATTTTTTGATTTCCTCCAGTATGGTTTTTCGGTTTATTCTTGCAGTCGGGAGATGGAAATATCATTGGCGCCAACCCGAAAAGAA